>NZ_JBEXUP010000219.1:4138-11003 GCF_040614375.1 Nonomuraea sp. NPDC005983 | reverse complement strand
GGGGGATCAGGAAGTTGAGCGTGACGGCGGCCCAGGCTGTCAGGATGTAGAAGCCGAGCCGCCTGGCCAGAAACCTCACTTGGCCGCCGCCGAGGCCGGGCTCAGCGCAGGAGGGCCATCGCGGCGTTGTGGCCGGGGATGCCGCTGACGCCGCCGCCCCGGCGGGCGCCCGCGCCGCAGAGCAGGATGCGCTCGTGCTCCGTCTCCACGCCCCAGCCGCCCTCCCTGCCGACCTCGTCGGCGAACGGCCACGTCAGGTCGCGGTGGAAGATGTGGCCGCCGGGCAGGCCCGCCTCGCTCTCCAGGTCCACCGGGCTCTTGGCCTCGACGCACGCCGAGCCGTCGGGGGCGCGCAGGAGGCAGTCCTCGATGGGCTCGGCGAGAACGTGGTTGATCGAGGCGAGGGTGGCGCGGAGGGCGTCCACCCGTGCCCGCTCCGGATCGGCGCGGAACAGGCGGGCGGGCATGTGCAGGCCGAACAGGGTCATCGTCTCCGCCTTGCCACGCAGGTCCGGCCCGAGGATCGACGCGTCGGTGAGCGAGTGGCAGTACACCTCGGCGGGCGGCAGCTCGGGGATCTCGCCCCTGGACGCCTGCGCGTGGGCCCTGGCGAGCTGGTCGCGCCCCTCGTTGATGTGGAAGGTGCCGCTGAACGCGGCCCGCGGGTCCACCGAGGCGTCCTTGAGGCGGGGCAGCCGGCTCAGCACCATGTTGACCTTGAGCTGCGCGCCCTCCGGCGTGCCCGGCTCCTTCCCCAGCACCCTGTCGAGGACCGCCGGCGGCAGGTTGACCAGCACGTGCCCGCCGGTGACGGTGTGCTCGCCGTCCTCCGCGCGGAAGGTGACCTCGCCCGACGGCGAGATGCCGACGATCTCCGCGCCGGTCCTGATCTCCGCCCCCGCCTGTCTGGCGGCCGTCTCCAGCGCGCCGGAGACCGCGCCCATGCCGCCCACGGGGACGTTCCACTCCCCCGTTCCGTCGCCTATCACGTGGTAGAGGAAGCACCGGTTGGCCAGCAGGTCGGTGGCGGGGTCGGCGAACGTGCCGATCAGCGCGTCGGTGAGGACGACGCCGCGCACGGTGTCGTCGCCGAACCGTTCGTCCACGACCTCGCCGATGGGCCGCTCGAACAGGTCCCGCCACGCCTCGGCGCCGACCAGCGCCTCGATCTCCTTCGCCGGACGCAGCTGCTCCAGCATCGTCGGGGCCAGCGCCTGGGCGACTTCCGCGGTCATGCCGTAGAAGGCGGTCCAGGCGCGGTGGTCGGCGTCGCCGCCGGTCACGTCCCCGAAGGAGTCCCTCGTCCGCTGTTCGTCGCCGTTGTCGACGAGCAGGCCCGTCGTGCCCTTGGGGGTGTAGGACGCGTAGCGCCGGCGGCGCAGCTCCAGCTTCAGCCCCAGGTCTCGGACGATCTTCGCGGGGAGGAGGCTGACCAGGTAGGAGTAGCGCGACAGCCGGACGTCCACGCCGGGGAAGGCCCGAGCGGAGATCGCCAGCCCTCCGGCGTGGTCGAGCCGCTCCAGCACCAGGACCCGTCGCCCGGCGCCTGCCAGGTAGGCGGCGGCGACCAGCCCGTTGTGACCACCACCGGCGACGACCACGTCATATGACCCCATTCCGGCACTTTACGACCTCACCACGCCCCACCGTCAACGCCTCGCAGGAGGCGGCGGGCCCGGAGACCGGACGCGGGCCGGCAGGGCCGACCGGCCCCTCCGCCAAACGTCCCCGCCCCCGGTTGATGTGTCAGGGGCGGCTGGCGACGGCCAGGAGGGTGGCGGCGGGGCCCGTCAGAGGGCGGCCTCGGCGCCAGACCGCGCGCAGGTTCCTGACCAGGTTGAGGCCCGCAAGCGGCACCTCGACGAGGCGGCCGGTGGCCAGTTCGGCTTCCACCGCGTACCCGCTGAGGACCGCCGGGGCCACGCCCGCCTGGGCAGCGCCCTTGACGGCCGAGTTCGACCCGAGCTCCAGGCGCGGGCTGGCCTGGTGGAGGCCGGTGAAGGCGACGTCCAGGGTCTCGCGGGTGCCCGAGCCGCGCTCGCGCACGACCAGCGGCGTGGCGGCCAGCTCCGCGCCCCTGAGCACCGTGCGGCGGCGCGCCCACGGGTGACCCGGTGCCACCACGACGACCAGCCTGTCGGTGCCGACCACCCGGCTGGCCAGCCCGTCCGGCACGTTCGGACCCTCCACGAACCCCAGCTCCACGGACTCGGCCCCCGACAGCACCAGAGCGGCCACGTCGGCGGAGTTCAGCACGTCCAGGCCGACCTGGACCCCGGGCTCGCGGGTCTGGAACTCGCCGAGCCAGCGCGGCACCAGGTACTCGGCCACCGTCATGCTGGACGCCACCCGCAGGTGCGCCGCCTCGCTGTGCCGGACGGCCGCGGCGGCCCGCATGAGCTCCTGCGCGGCCGCGAGCACCTGCGCGGCCCAGCCCGCCACCATCTTGCCCTCGGCGGTGAGCGTGGAGCCGCGCGGCGTCCGCTCCAGCAGCGGCAGGCCGAGACGCCGTTCCAGCAAGGCGATGCGCTTGCTCGCCGACGGCTGCGCGATGCCCGCCAGCTTGGCCGCCTGCCCGAGGCTGCCAAGCTCGCCCACGTCCATCAGGAGCTTCAGCGAGTCGAGATCAGGCAGCGCGGTCATAGCCACAGGCTATGACCTCCCAGGCAACGCGCGGCTACCGGGCCTCTCGACGGCCCCGAAGACTGGGATCATGTCTCCTTCCTCCTCCAAGATGTCCTATCTGCCGGGAATCGCGGTGTGCGCGCTGGCGGTGGCGGTCTCCCTGGTGGTGAACCGGTTCGTGCCAGGGCTCAGCCCCGCGACGGCCGCGGTCGCCTTGGGGGCGGCGCTGGCCACCGCCGGGGCGATCCGCGCGCCGCTGCGTCCCGGGCTCCAGTTCGTCGCCAGACAGGTGCTGCGCGCGGCGATCGTGCTGCTCGGGCTGCAGATCGCGGTGCCGCAGGTGCTCGCGCTCGGGTGGCAGGCGCTGGCGGTCGTCGCCGCCGCCACGGGGCTCACGTTCGTCCTCACGCCGCTGGCCGGCCGCCGCCTCGGCCTTTCGCCCGGGACGTCGCTGCTGGTCGCCACGGGCGTGTCGATCTGCGGGGCGGCGGCGATCGCGGCCATGCACGAGAGCGCCGACAGCACGGAGGACGACGCGGCGGGCGCGCTGAGCGTGGTGGTCCTCTACGGCAGCGCGGCCATCGTGGTGCTGCCGTTGCTGGCGTCCTGGCTGGGGCTCTCGCACGACCAGCTCGGGGTGTGGGCGGGAGCGGCCGTGCACGAGGTCGCCCAGGTGGCGGCGATCGGGGCGGGCTCGGGTGTGCTGGCGACGGCGGTGACGGTGAAGCTCGGCCGGGTCGCCCTGCTCGCCCCGATCGTCGCCATCACCACGTCCTTGAGCCGTCCGCACGGCACGCCTGCCACCGCACCGGACGCCGGCACGCCCACTGCCGCACCCGCCGGCAGCCGGGCGTCCGTGGCCGTGCCCGCACCCCCGCGCGGCACCACCCCCGCCCCCTCTGACGCCGTGGCGCCGCCGGCCGGTGCTCCCGCGCCGGGCGGCAGCGGGAAGAGGCCGCCGATCGTGCCGCTGTTCGTGGCCGGGTTCCTGGCGATGGTGGCGGTGCGCAGCACGGGGCTGCTCCCGTCGGTGGTGACCGAGAACGTACCGGCGGTCACGAACGCGCTGATGGCCGCCGCGCTGTTCGCCCTCGGCACCGGGATCGACATGCGGAAACTGCTCAAGGGCGGGCGGGTTATGCTGCTCGGGGGCATCGCCACCGGGCTGATCGGAGTGATCTCGCTGGCGGGGGTGTCGCTGCTCGGGTGAGGTCCAGGTGGACGTGCGGGCGGCCGCCCCTTACCGTGCTCATTTGCAAGAAATATCGTGAAATGTACGGTTTATCGGGCAAGCCACGACAAGGAGCACGAGCCTCACCATGCACAGCACCACCGCCCCTCTTCTCCAGCCCTCCGACGAGGTCGCCGCGGCTCTCGCCAGCGGCGCGCCCGTGGTGGCGCTGGAGTCCACGATCATCTCCCATGGGCTGCCGCAGCCGCGCAACCTGGAGGTGGCACGCGAGCTGGAGGGGATCGTCCGGGCCGCGGGAGCCGTCCCGGCGACGATCGCGGTGCTCGACGGCGTCGCCCGCGTCGGGCTGAACGAGGTGGAGCTGGAGCGCATCGCCACCGAGTCGGGGCTGCGCAAGCTCGGCCAGCGCGACCTGCCCGTGGCCGCGGCGCTGAAGGCGAGCGGCGCGACGACCGTGTCGGCCACCTCGTTCCTGGCCGCCCGCGCGGGCATCCGGATCTTCGCCACCGGCGGCCTCGGCGGCGTCCACCGCGGCTGGACCGAGGACCAGGACGAGTCCGCGGACCTCGACACGCTCGCGCGCACCCGCATCACGGTGGTCTGCGCGGGCGTCAAGTCCATCCTGGACGTCCCCTCGACCCTCCAGCGCCTGGAGACCCGCGGCGTGACCGTCGCCGGATACCGCACCGACACCTTCCCCGGCTTCTACCTGCACTCGTCCGGCGAGCCGATCGACTGGCGAATCGAGACCCCGCAGCAGGCCGCGGACATCATGCGCGGCCAGGACGCGCTCGGCGGGCAGGAGACGGCGCTGATCGTCGCCAACCCCGTCCCGGTGGAGCAGCAGCTCGACCCGGCCCTGCACGACCGGGTGCTGGGCGAGGCGCTGGCCGCCGCCGAGAGCGAGGGCGTGACCGGCCAGGCGATCACCCCGTTCCTGCTCGGCTACCTGGTGCGCGGCACCGACGGCGCGTCGCTGGAGGCGAACCTGGCCGCGGTCCGCGGCAACACCGCCCTGGCGGCCCAGATCGCGCTCTCCTGGTCGCGGCCGTGACCGAGGCGGGCCTGCTGGTCATCGGCGATGTGGTCACCGATGTCGTGGCGATGCACAGCATGCCCGTCATGTCGGGCACCGATACAGCCGCCGACATCGTCCTCCGTCCCGGCGGCTCGGGAGCGAACACCGCGTCCTGGGCCGCCCACCTCGGCGCCGACGTGCGCCTGCTGGCCAGGCTCGGCTACGACAGCAGCGAGTGGCACACCGCCGAACTGGTGAAGACCGGCGTGCGGCCGCACGTCAGCGTCGACGCCGACCACCCGACCGCGGTCGTCATCGCCATGGTCGACGGGACCGGCGAGCGGTCGATGCTCACCAACCGCGGCGCGGGCGGCCGCATCTCCACCGACGACTGGGACCCCTCCCTGCTCGACGGCGTCCGCCGGCTGCACCTGTCGGGCTACACGCTGTTCACCGAGCCGGGCCTCGGCCTGGCCAGGCTGGCCATGGCGGAGGCGGCCGCCGCCGGGGTCGCGATCAGCGTGGACCCCGCCTCGACCGGCCCGCTGCGGGAGTTCGGCGTCGAACGCTTCCTGCGCGAGACATCCCGAGCCGACCTGATCATCCCGAACCTGGACGAAGCCCTCGTGCTCACCGGGGTGCCCACGGCCGAGCGCGCCGCCGAGCTGCTCAGCGAGCACTACGGGCACGCGGTGGTGAAGCTGGGCGCGCGGGGCGCGCTGTCCGCGTCCGGGGGACGTGTGACGGCGACGGTTCCTGGAGCGCCAGCCGAGGTGGTGGACTCGACGGGCGCGGGCGACGCGTTCGCAGCCGGTTTCCTGACAGCATCACTCAATGACGCCGACGAAGGCGCAGCTCTGAGGGCGGGTTGCCGCGCGGGAGCCGCGTGCGTGTCCCTCGTGGGCGGTCGTCCGCGATACGGTTTGGATCTGAAGCGTCTTTACCCTATTCACACCGATTGATAGCTTGCCGCGTAGGCTGCACCAAAGGCCACACGCGTCTCGGTCAGCACCACGCGGCACTCTGGGGAGGATAAGGTCCGCCGATGGAAGTCGAGTCATCGATCTGCCTGAGCGACCTGGTCCCTGCCCTGCGCTGGAGCCGTCCCCAGCAGGTGGCGGAGGCGCTCGGCGATCCGCGCCTGCCGGCCGCGTGGTGGTCTTCGGTGGCGTTGTCGCGGGCGCTCGGCATGACGGGGCTCGACTGGATGTGCGAACGGCTGGCGTTGCTGGCGTCGTCCAAGTGGGAGCACCTGCCGCTGGCCGACCTGCTGCCCGCGCTGACCGTCCACCACATCGACCCGGCGCTGACCGGCTGGCCGGAAGCGACGCGGACGGCGATCATCGGGCTGGGCGGCTGGCAGCGGCTGCGCCGCCTGTCGCCCGCTGATCTGAGCACGCCGTCGGCGACGCCGGAGGTGGTGATCGGGTCGGTCTTCCGCGAGGTGCTGGGACGGATCCTGGTCCAGCGCGACGCGGCGGCGAAGGGCGTCCACCCGGAGGTCACCCGGCCGCTCCAGCGCGGCACCATCCCAGGGCAGCGTGAGAGCGGCCCGCTCGCGGCGGGTGGCCCGCAGACGGGCGGCTTCCCCGCGATCCAGCCCGGCGGCCCGCAGACGGGCGGCTTCCCTGCGATCCAGCCCGGTGGCCAGTCACCGCGCCAGACCGGCTCCTTCCCCGCCCAGCCCAACGCCGCCCAGGCGGGCTCCCCAACGGCTCAGCCCCAGCCGGGCTCCTTCCCGGCTCAGCCCGATAACGGCCGCCAGACCGGCTCCTTCCCCGCACAGCCCGACGCCGCCCGCCCAGGCGGCCCCTTCCCTCCACCGCCGGACTCCGGCCCCCAGACCGGAGGATTCCCCGCCCAGACCGGCGGCTTCCCCGCACAGCCCGACACCGCCCGCCCAGGCGGCTCCCTCCCTCCACCGCCGGACTCCGCCCCCCAGACCGGAGGATTCCCCGCCCAGACCGGCGGCTTCCCCCCACAGCCCGACACCGCCCGCCCAGGCGGCTCCCTCCCTCCACCGCCGGACT
>NZ_JBEXUP010000219.1:0-4038 GCF_040614375.1 Nonomuraea sp. NPDC005983 | reverse complement strand
CCGCCCCCCAGACCGGAGGATTCCCCGCCCAGACCGGCGGCTTCCCCGCACAGCCCGACACCGCCCGCCCCGGTACCCCCTTCCCTGTCCAGCCGGGCTCCGGCCCGCAGACCGGAGGATTCGCGGCGCAGCCAGGCGGGCTGCCCCAGCGGCAGACCGGCTCGCAGCCGGGAAGCCCCTCACCCGCGAGCGGCCCACACTCGGGGAGTCCGTCGCCTGCGGGCGGGCCGCTCCCGGGCGTGGACGTCCCCAGTCAAGGCGGCCCCGCCCAGTCCGGTGGCGGTCCGCACACCGGCCCCTATCCCGTCCCCGGCGTGCCGGGCTCCGGTTCGATTCCCAGCGGGCCCGCCCAGCGTGAGCCCGTGGCCGCGACGCCCGCGCCGTCCGAGACCGACCACGCGATGGTCCGGGTCGTCGACAGCCTGTTCCGCAGCCTGGACAAAAACGAGCTGGCCGTCGCCGTGCACCGGCTGTTCGCCGAGGACCCGATCAGCCTGCGCACGCTCGCGCACAAGATGCTCGTCGACCGCGACGTCCTCTCCCAGGCTCAGCGGACGGCGGAGGAACGCGTCCTGCACTGGCTGCGCTCGTCGGAGTCCGCGCCGGTCACCGGCCACATGTTCCGCCTGACCGAATGGCTCGGCACGGCCGCCACCCAGGACCAGCTCATCGGCGCCGACCCGGCGCACCCGGTGACGGTCCCGTCGCTGCGCACCCCGCTCTGGCGCGTGCTCGTCACGCTCATGCCGGACCGCCGCCTCCAGGACGGCTGGCTCGTCGTCGGCGACATCCACGGCCTCCAGGCCCGCACCAGGCAGCTCCTCGCCTCGCACCCGGGCGAAAGCGACGCGGTCGAGCTGCTGAGCGAGCTGGGCATCCGCACGCACTCGGCCAAGGCCTGGCTCGACGCCCTCCCGCTGGAGTCGGCCGAGCACGCCCCGCCCGCGCCGACCCCCGCCCAGCCGCTGCCCCGCCGCACCCCCGGAGCCAACGGCCACCACCACCGGGGCGGCCAGCCCATCCCGGCCGCGACGTCCGGGTCCATCGACCCGTCGGCGGCGCTCGCCACCCTGTCCGCCCTGTCGGGCAGCCGCCCCCCTGTCCGCCCCGGCGCCCTGGCGGGCGCCCCGGCCACCCCGCCGGCCCCGATCCCCAGCCCCTCCTCGGACCCGCGCCGTTGGCAGCGCATTGAGGTCACCCCCGAGCACCTCAGGGGCGGCCCCGTGCCGGTGCCGGAGGGCTACGCCGCCCAGCTCGGCATGCGCCCCGGCACGCTCCTGTCGGTGACGGGCCCCGGAGACAACGCGATCGTCCTCGTCTGGCAGGGCCACCAGCCGGTCTTCGACTCGCTCCAGCCGGTGCTGATGCGCCTCAACGCGCGCCCCGGCGACCAGGTCTACGTCACCGTGGACGGCTACCGCCTCGAAGCCCAGCTCACCGGCTGAGCAGCCAGGATCCACGCTCCCGCGACACACGCTCCGGACTCCGCGGCACACCTCACGGCAGGCGCTCCGAGCGTCACCACGCGGGCCTGACAGCGGCGTCCCAGGGGCCCAGGAGGTCCCCCGCGAGCCTTCGTCATCACCGCGCTAGAAGCGGTAGTGAAGTACCACGTTCCCCTTCCGGGACAAGGACGCGCTCGGCGCGGACAGGCGGTTCGCCAGGCGAAGCCCCAGCGGGAACGCTGCGACCTCGGGCTCGCGCGAGCACAGGATCTCCTTGACCAGCTTCAGCTTGGGGTTCCAGCGTTCCGGTACTCGGGGATCGTCGAAGCCGGGGAACTTGGTGACGCCCGTGATGGTTCGAGCGCCGGCAAAGCGTTTCTGGGCCCAGACGGCGAATCGGCTGTAGCCGTTGAAGGCGATCTCCCCGCTGGGGAAGTGGCTGATGAGGCGGCCCGCCAGGGAGATCATCTCCTCCTCGGAGAGGAACGCGATCAGCCCGTCGGCGACGATCACCGCGGGGCGATCGGTGGGCAGGAGGTCCAGCCACCCGGGGTCGGTCAGATCGGCGCCGACGCCGTGGGGAGTCGCGTCGTCCGGCAGTAGTTGCCGCCGGGCGGCGATGACCTCGGGGAAGTCGATGTCGTACCAGTCGACGGTGGGTGGCGGGGCGATGCGGAGCACCCGGCTATCCAGGCCCGCGCCGAGGTCGAGGCCGACCGCGTCGGGGTGGCGGGCGATGAACCGCTGGGCCACCTCGTCCATCTTCTTGGCCCGATGCGCGATGTAGATGGCACTGCTCGAGGGGATGTGGAGGTTCTTGTAGTCGTAGTCGACCTTCCGCACGATCTCGTCGGCCATCTGGTCGCCCAGAATGGGGTGGGACAAGCGGTTGTCGAGCGCTCTGCCGCACAGCGTCAGCCACAGGCTTGCCTGCAACGGCGTGAAGTCCGGAATGGTGAGTGCCATCGGTCATTCATCCTTGTTCGGGGAGTTCGAGGGGTCCTGTGCGGCTTCCCAGGCGGCCTGGGCCGCTTTCAGGGGCGCGTCGTCCGCGTACATGCCGTGCGTGTAGAGCTCGAGTGTCGGCAGCACCATCCGACGCAGGACTTCGGGGCCGAAGCGCTCGTGCCCGAGCGCGCGCGCCAGGGGCGGCGCCATGTTCAGCGTGGCCAGGCTGATCAGCACGTTCAGCACCGCCAGAGCCCGGACGTCCGAGGACGGGCGCATCGAGCCGTCGGCGATCCCGGCCCGCAGGATCTCCTCGGACTCGTCCACCATCGTGTCGACGAACGTGGCCGCGGCAGGGGTGTCCTCCTCGATCGCGCGCACCATGTACTGCACCTGAAGGCGGTACTCCTCCGGGTTCGACATGAACTCGCGCAGGACGTCCTGCATGCCGGCCGGGCGGGCGTCGTCGCGGGCCCGCCGGACCAGGGTTCGCAGGACGTGGTCGTCGCAGGCGCTCCGGAGCTTGTCCTTGCTGCCGAAGTGATGGATGACCAGGCCGGCGCTCACCCCTGCCGTGGCCGCGATGGCGCGCAGGTTGGTCTTCTGGAAGCCGTCGCGGGCGAAGTGGGCGATGGCGGCGTTGCGAATCTTGGCCTGAGCGGTCAGGTCCGACTGCGCTGAACACATGTTTAGGATGCTATACGCGCGTTTAGCCCGTGGCAAGTGAACCCGCGCACACCAGTCCGTCGGCGGGTGCAGGAGGGGCGTGCGACTGGCTGAACGGCAGCCGGCTCGCGGCGACGAGCGTCCGGGTGCCGGCCCGTGCGGCTCCTGCCGCCCACGGTCTGGCTGGACGGTCAGGAGCATGTGCTAAATTAGGGGCGCTGCAGTTGTGGTACCCATAGAGACTTCTGTGCGCCTGATGGGATGTGACCTTCAGGTGCACTAGTGTTTTCCGATCATCTCCGGATGGGCTCATCGCGGCGACCTGGGATTCGTACGGTGCGGATCCCTGCTCTGCACCTGTCAAAGGAGATCGACATGGCTTCAGGAACCGTCAAGTGGTTCAACGCTGAAAAGGGCTTCGGCTTCATCGCCCAGGACGGCGGCGGCGCCGACGTCTTCGCCCACTACTCCAACATCGTCTCCCAGGGCGGTTACCGGGAACTGCACGAAGGCCAGAAGGTGTCCTTCGACGTCACCCAGGGCCAGAAGGGCCCGCAGGCCGAGAACATCGTTCCCGCCTGACCCGGCCAACGCCACGAGCGGGGCCCGCACCTCAAGGGGTGCGGGCCCCGTTCGCTTTCCTGGGTTCCGGGGATGAGACTGCTGAATCGTCAGATGTCGCGGGCGAACAGGCCGAGGCGGTGGGCGGTGGCGGCGGCCTCACCCCGGGACGCCACCCCCAGCTTGGCCAGGATGTTGGAGACGTGGACGCTGACCGTCTTGGCCGAGATGAACAGCTCGGCGGCGATCTCCCGGTTGCTGCGGCCGTTCGTCACCTGCTGGAGCACCTCCAGTTCGCGGGCCGTCAAGCCGTGAGTCACGTTGTCGGGGGCCGGTTCGTCCGCGACCGCGATGCGCGCCCGGCGGCCGAACGCGTCGAGCTCGGCCAGCAGCGGCGCGGCGCCGAGCTGGTCGGCCA
>NZ_JBEXUP010000218.1:0-11052 GCF_040614375.1 Nonomuraea sp. NPDC005983 | reverse complement strand
GCCAAGGTCACCACGTTGCTCGGCCTCAACCCGGCCGACGCCCGGATGAACCAGGTGACCGTACTCCGGCTCCCGGCGGGCAGCGCGGGCCTGTTCGGCCGCCGCCGCACCGTCAAGGCGGTCTCGGGTGTGAGCTTCGAGGTGGCGGCGGGAGAGACTTTCGGGCTCGTCGGCGAGTCGGGCTGCGGCAAGTCCTCCCTGGGCCGCATGCTCGTCGCTCTCGACCGGCCCACCTCCGGCGAGGTGATCTTCGACGGCGAGCCCGTCGCCCGGATAAGCGCCCGCGCGCTGGGGCCCCGCCGTACCCAATTGCAGATGATGTTCCAGGACTCCAACGCCTCCCTCGACCCCTGCATGCGCATCGGCGCGATCCTGCGCGAACCCCTGGCCATCCAGGGGGTTGGCACCCGCGCCCAGCGCACCGCCCGCGCCCGTGAGCTGCTGCGGGACGTGGGCCTGCCGGCGAGCGTGCTGGAGCGCTACCCCTACGAGCTGTCCGGTGGGCAGCGGCAGCGGGTGGGCCTGGCCCGCGCGCTCGCCCTGGACCCGAAGGTGCTGGTCGCCGACGAGCCGGTCAGCGCCCTTGACGTCTCCATCCGCTCGCAGGTCCTCAACCTGATGCGCCGCATCCAGCTCGAACGCGGGCTCAGCAGCGTGGTGATTTCGCACGACCTCGCGGTGGTGCGGTACCTCGCCGACCGCGTCGGCGTCATGTACCTGGGCAAGCTGGTCGAGACCGGCACCACCGAGGAGGTGTACGGCTCAGCCGCGCACCCCTACACCGCGGGGCTGCTGGCGGCGATCCTGGACGCCGACCCCGAGGCGCCGCGCGCCCCGGCGGCCGCGAGGGTGCGCGGCGAGCTGCCAAGCCCCATAGACCCGCCGAGCGGCTGCCGGTTCCGCACCCGGTGCGCCCTGGCGACCGAGTTGTGCGCCCAGAAGGAGCCCCCCTTGACGCCGGTCACCGGCACCCACCACGTCGCCTGCCACCACCCACTGCGCCGAGAGGAGCCGCGCTCATGACCTGGTACGTGCTCCGCCGCCTGGCGGTCTCGCTCCTCGTCCTGCTCGGGATCTCGGCGGTCGTCTTCCTCATGCTGCACCTGGTGTCGGACAGCCCGGGACGCGTCGTCCTCGGGCAGCGCGCCTCGCCGGAGGCCGTGTCGGACTTCAACCGGGAGCACGGCTTCGACCGTCCGGTCGTTGTGCAGTACATCAGCTACCTCGGTCAACTGCTCCAGGGCGACCTGGGCCGGTCGTACAAACTGAACGAGAACGTGGGCACGCTGCTGGCGCGGAACGCCGGCCGCAGCGCGATGGTGTCGCTGGCCGGGCTGGTGCTGGCGCTGCTGATCGCGGTCCCGCTCGGCATTCTGCAGGCGGTCCGGCGCAACAGCGTCGTCGACCGGGTCGCCACCGCGGCGTCGTACGTGCTCTACGCGACGCCGTCGTTCCTGGTCGGGCTGCTGCTGATCGCCGTCTTCAGCCAGACGATCCCGATCTTCCCGGCGGAGGCGTCGCAGTCGCACTCGCCGTGGGTGGTCTTCACCGATCCGCGGGCGATGGCGCTGCCGGTCATCACGCTCGCCGTCACCAGCGTCGCGGTCTTCGCGCAGTACCAGCGCTCCGCCGCCCTCGACCAGCTCGGCCAGGACTACGTCCGGGTCGCGCGCGCCAAGGGCCTGCCGGAGCGGCTGATCCTCACCCGCCACCTGCTGCGCAACGCCTGCCTGCCGCTGGTCATGCTGGTCGGCACGCTCGTCCCCACGCTGCTGGCGGGCAACCTGATCGTCGAGTCTCTCTTCAACTACCCCGGCCTGGGGCTGCTGTTCCTCAACAGCCTGCAGCGCGAGGACTACCCGGTGCTCCTGGCCTACACCCTCATCGGCGGCGTGCTGACCGTGGCCGGCAACTTCATCGCCGACGTCGTGGTGGCGGCCGCCGACCGCCGAATCGAGCTGAGCAAATGACCGCACCAGACGTGAGCGCCGCACCATCCCCCGGGGCCGAGACGTCGGCGGAGAGGAACCCGGTCTCGATCCGGTCGGTCCTGCGTGGGCTGCGCCGGCATCCGCTCGGCCTGGCAGGCGGGCTGCTCCTGCTGCTCATCGCCGGGTTCTGCTTCCTCGGGCCGTTGTTCTACCAGACCAACCAGACCGACGTGGACCTGGTCAACGCGGCCCTGCCGCCCGGCCCCGGCTACCCGCTCGGGACCGACACCAACGGCTTCGACGTGCTCGGCCGACTGATGTCCGGCGGCCAGGTGTCGCTGCAGATCGGGATGCTGGCCGCGCTCTTCGCCACCACGATCGGCACCGTCTATGGGGCCGTGGCCGGGCTGGCCGGGGGCGTGGTCGACGGGTTCATGATGCGGCTGGTCGACGTCATGTTGTCGATCCCGTTCCTGTTCTTCGTGTTGATCCTGTCGGCCCGCTTCCACGCCGACGCGCTGTCGCTGAGCCTCGTGATCGGCGGGTTCTCCTGGCTCGTCTCCGCCCGGTTGGTGCGCGGCGAGGTGCTGACCCTACGGGTGAGGGAGTTCGTGCTGGCCGCCAAGCTGATGGGCGCTTCCCGCAGGCGGACCATCCTCACCCACCTGATCCCGAACGCGCTCGGCGTCATCATCGTCAACATCACCTTCCAGGTCGCCGACGCCGTCCTGGTCGTCGCCGCCCTGGGCTTCCTGGGCTTCGGCCTGACCTACCCCACCGCCGACTGGGGTAGCCAGCTGGCCAGCGGCGTCACCTACATCTCCGCCGACTACTGGTGGCTGATCTACCCGGTCGGCGGCTGCATCATCCTCACCGTGCTCGCGCTCAACCTGCTCGCCGACGCGCTCCGCGACGCGGTCGGGCGGCGGGCCGACTGATGACCTGTTCACCAGGACGGTGGCGGGCGCGCGGAGTTGTCCGCATCGCCGAACACGGGCCGACGCCGCTGGTGCATCGTCAACGCACTCCGCACACTTCTTCAGGGAGCCATCAATGAAGCACCGAGGCCGCCTCTGCGTGGCACTCGTCGCCGCCGTCGCCGTGCTGGCCACGGCGTGCAGCGGCGGCGGGGGAACGACGAAGGACATCGCCGACAGCTACACCGCCATGCCCACGCAGAGCGGCGCCCCCAAGGAGGGCGGGACCGCCACGGTCGCACTGACCCCCGGGCTCAGCCCCAACTACATCTACCCCTACCCGCCGGCGGCGGCCAACGGCACCGTCATCGCCCGCGGCCAGCTGTGGCGCTCCCTCTACCGGCCCAGCGGCGAGGGCGACCAGGTCGCGGACGCCGAGCTGAGCCTGGCCGAGCCGCCCGTCTACAACCCCGACCGCGACACCGTGACCATCAAGATGAAGGACTACAAGTGGTCCAACGGCAAGCCGGTCACGGCCGATGACGTCGTCTTCTCCCTGGCCCTGCTCAAAGCCGCGCTCACGGAGAGCCCGGCCAACTGGAGCTTCTACACCCCCGGCCAGTTCCCCGACGGCGTGAGCGCCGAGGCCGCCGCGCCCGACACGCTCACCCTCAAGCTGGAGACCACGTACAACCCGTCTTACCTGCTGTCCATGCTGACGCTGCTGTACGTGCTGCCCTCCACCGAGTGGAACATCGCCGCAACCGGCGGCCCGCACCTCGACTACAAACAGCCGAAGAACGCCAAGGCGATCTACAAGTACCTCACCAAGGAGTCGGAGTCGCAGGCCACCTTCGCCGGCAACCCGCTCTGGCAGGTCGTCAACGGCCCCTACCGGCTCAAGAGCTTCGACCCGACGACCGGCTCGTTCTCCCTGGCGCGCAACGAGTCCTACAGCGGACCGGGGGCGTCGCGGCTCGACCAGATCGACTTCAAGGCCTTCACCTCCGCCGCCGCCGTGCTCAACCAGTTCAAGGCCGGCAACCTGACCGTCGGCACGCTGGACTCCAGCTTCGCCACCCAGATCGGCGAGCTGAAGGCCAAGGGCTACAACGTGTACGGCGCGCCCGCCCCCGCCCGGTTCGACTCGCTCGTCATCAACTTCGCGAACACCGTCAACAACTTCGACAAGGTGATCACGCAGCCGTACGTCCGCCAGGCCCTGCAGCGGCTGATCGACCAGCAGGGCTACATCGCCAGCCGCGGCATCTACAACGGCGCCGGCTCCCCGAACTACAGCACCGCGGGCACCGGATCCCCCTACCCGCCCGCCTTCGGCGACCAGCCGCCCTACCCCTACGACCCGGCCGCCGCCGAGAAGCTGCTCACCGACAACGGCTGGAAGGTGGCGCCGAACGGCTCCACCACCTGCGAGCGTCCCGGCACCGGGCCCGGCCAGTGCGGCGCGGACATCCCGCAGGGGCAGACGATCAGCTTCACCCTGGCCTCCGCCAGCTCCCCGGCCTTCGTCGGCGCGCGTGACGTCGCCTTCGCCTCAGCGGCCAAGAAACTCGGCATCGACGTCAAGATCGTGACCAAGTCGCTCAACTACATGTACGCCAACTACGGCAACACCTTCGCCCCCGCCACCAAGAACGAGTGGGCGATGCAGGACTACGGCCCCCTCTACCTGGCGGCCGGCTACCCGAGCAGCAACACGGTGTTCAACACCGAGGGCAGCTTCAATCTTGGCAGCTACAAGAACGCCGCGGTGGACAAGCTGATCGGCGCCTCGACCTTCGGGGCGGACGAGAAGTCGCTTTCGGCCGAGGTGACCAGCCTCGCCCAGGACCTGCCGGTGCTCTTCCTCCCGACCCCGCACACGCTGGTGGTGTGGAAGAACACCCTGTCGGGCCCGCAGTCGTCGTTCAACGCCCTGATCAGCTTCCTGTACACGCCGGAACTATGGTACTTCCACAGCTAGCGCGAGACCTGGCCGGTGACGCCAGGGTGGTGGCCCTCGGCGAGGGCGCGCACAACATCACGGAGTTCTACGAGCTCAAGGACGAGCTGCTCCGCCTGCTCGTCGAGGAGCACGGGTTCACCGCCTTCGTGATGGAGTCGGGCTTCGCCGAGGGGCTGGCCGTCGACGCGTGGATCCACGGCGGGCCCGGCGAGGTCGAGACGGTCGCCCGCGACGGCATCACCTACCGGTTCGGCGAGTGCGAGCCGATGTGGCGGCAGCTGACATGGATGCGCGAGTGGAACGCCGCGAACCCGGCGAAGGTCAGCTTCTACGGCATGGACCTGCCCGGCTCCTCCACCTCGCCCGGACCGGCCGTGCGCGCTTGCCTCGACCGGCTGCCGGAGCTCCCCGGCGACGAGGAACTCCGTCGCCTCAGCGACCTGGGCGGCCGGACCGAGGCGGCGATCCGCTACCGGGCCATGCCCGCCGCCGAGCGGTCCCGCCTGCTCGACGGCCTCCGCGACCTGGTGGAGCGTACGGCGGCGCACGACGACGGGGTCGTGCACCGGTGCGGGGCCTCGATCGGGGCCTTCCTCGCCGAGCTGGACGCGCTGCAGGCCGGGCCGTACCCGCGCGAGGTGTTCATGGCCGACACCGTGCGCTGGATTCTGGAACGCGAGGAGCGGATCGTCGTGAGCGCGCACAACGCGCATGTCCGGCGCACGCCGCTGCACGGCCGGCTGATGCTGGGCGGCCTGCTCGGCGAGGGTCCCGTCGTCATCGGGATGACGTACGGCTCCGGCCCTGAGGTGCGCTTCACGCAGCGCTCGCCGCGCCCGTTCGACTGCGATGTCTCCCTCCACCAGCGCACCCTGCCGCCGAACGCCATCGAGTCGCGGCTCGAGCGCCTCGGCCGGCCCGTCGCCGCTGTCGACCTGCGCCACGCGCCGGCCGGGCTGTTCGACGGGGTGGACGGCACGCTGGCCGCCGGCGGCCTCGACCCCGTCGACGACTTCCCTGCCGCTTACGACGCGCTCATCCACGTCCGCCGGGTGACCCGGGTCCCCGGCGCGTTCGAGCGGCTCCGTGCGGAGTTCGAGGCCGGAGCCCAGTCCCCAGAAGATCCGGAGTCACCGTGACCGCTGCCTACCCGCCCGCCCGCACCGTCGAGGTCTTCGAGGACGTCGCCGGCGTGCGCGTGCCCGACCCCTACCGCTGGCTGGAGAAGGAGACGCAGGAGGTGCGGCAGTGGCAGCGGCGGCAGGCCGAGCTCGCCACCGCCGCCGTCTACGCCGGCCAGGATCCGGAGGCCGTCCGCGACCTGATCCGCGCCTGCGACACCGGCTCCCGCCCAACCCTGCCGAAGTACGCCTCTGGCCGCTGGTTCCGCGTCGTGACCCCGCCCGGGGGCTCGGCGCCCGTGGTGGTCGTCGCCGACAAGCCCTTCGGAGACGGGCGGAAGGTCGTCGCCCTGGCCGGATCCGGCGAGGGCGAGCACCCGCCGGTCGTGTCCTGGCTGGCGCCCGCGCCCGACGGCCGGGTCCTGGCGCTCGGCCTGTGCACCGACGGCAGCGAGCACAACACCATCCGGCTCGTCGACGTCGCCTCCGGACGGCAGCTCGACGGCGCGCCCGAGCAGGTATTGCACAGCGCGTGGGCGGGCGGCGTCTCGTGGCTGCCGGACAGCACGGGCTTCTACTTCTTCGCGCTCACGGGCACGCCGGAGGAGTTCCGGCAGGCGGTCTTCCTCCACCGGCTCGGCGGCGGGACCGAACCGGAGCCGATCCCGGTCGGCGAGGGCTCCCGCGAGTACACGCTCGTCCAGATGTCGACCGGGAGCCGCTGGGCCGTCGCCGCCCACCGGGTGGGCAGCCCCGTCCCGGTCGCGGTGCGCGACCTGTCCGACCCCGATACGGCCTGGCGGCCCTTCGTCACCGGGTGCACGGGGACGGTCGCCGGGCACGTCGTGGGCGACCGCTACATCGCGGTGACCGACGTCGACGCCCCGCGCGGCAGGGTCGTCGCCATCCCGCTCGACGCGGCCGCCCCCAGCGACCCCGCCGGGTGGACCGAGCTCGTCCCGGAGGGGGACACGGTGCTGCGCTCTCTCACCCCGGTCGGAGAGCACCTCTACCTCAGCGAGTTCGACCGGACCTTCGCCAGGGTGCGCATCCTCGACCGCTCGGGAGCCGTCACCGGTGAGGTCCCCCTCCCCGGCCGGGGCGCGCTCGCCGCGCCCTTCTTCCCGCTGACCGCCCTGGCCACCGGCACGCCCGCGGCCGACTTCGTCTTCGCCTTCTCCACCCTCACCAGCTCCTGGGGCGTCTACCGGCACCGGCCCGGTGAGACGGAACCGGAGACGTTGACGCCCCCCGCGATCGTCCTCGACGCCGTGCTGGAGGAGGGCGAGGCCCTCGCGCCGGACGGCGTCGCCGTGCCGTACCACGTGGTGCGCGGCGCCGGCGGTGATCCGGCGCCGGTGCTGATCTCCGCGTACGGCGCGGCCAACGTGCCGCTGCTGCCGCAGTACCAGCCCGACCTGGCCGCCTTCGTCGCCGCCGGAGGCGTGCTGGTCCAGGCGTACCTGCGCGGCGGCGGCGAGTTCGGCCGCGACTGGTACCTGGCCGCGCACCGGGAGCGCAAGCACGTGCGCGACGCCGACCTCGTCGCGGTCGCCGAGCACCTCATCGCCACCGGCCTGACCAGCCCCGACCGGCTCGCGCTGACCGGCGGCTCCGACGGCGGCCTCATGTGCGGGATCGCCGTCACCCGGCGGCCCGAGCTGTGGCGTGCGGTCCTGCCGAGGGCCCCGCTGCTCGACCTCATCGGCGGCATCCGCGACCCCTACCTCGACTTCGTCATCCGCAAGGCGTGGGGGGACCCGGACGACCCCGCCGAGGTGCGGCGGCTCCTCGGGCTCTCGCCGTACCAGCTGGTCGAGCCCGGCGTCTTCCCGGCGGTCTACCTGCAGGCCGGGGCGGCCGACCCACGGTGCCGGCCCTGGCACGCGCGCAAGTTCGCCGCTCGCCTGCAGGCCGCGCAGCGGGGGGAGGCGCCGATCCTGCTGCACGTCTTCGAAGACGCCGGCCACGGCGCGGCGACCGCCCGCGACGTCGCCGTCGCGCAGGACGCCGAGTGGCTGGCGTTCCTGATCGGCACGCTCGGCCTGCCGGGCGTCAGCCGTCCGGGGCCGACCTGATCGACATCAGGCGCAGCTGCAACATGGCCGACAGCCGCGCGCCCGGGTCGCCGAGGTCGAGCCGGCCGACCTCGGCGGCGCGGCGCAGCCGGTAGCGGAAGGTGTTGGGGTGCACGTACATCGCGGCCGAGGCCACCGCGACGTCGCCGAAGGCGTCGAGCCAGGCCCGGAGCGTCTCGATCAGGCTGCTCTGGTGCTCCCTGTCGTAGGCGACGATGCGGGCGACGGCTCCGCTGGGGACGTCGCCGCGCGGGACGAGGTCGGCGAGCTCGATCAGCAGTGCCTCGACGTGCACGTCGTCCAGGCGGGCCACCTGCTGCCCGCCGAACCCCGAGCGCAGCACGCGCAGGGCGCGCTCGGCCCCCGACCGCGACCGGGCGAGCGCCGAGCTGTCAGCGGCGAGCGGCCCGACCCCGATCAGCGGGCGCAGCCGCGAGCCGACGCGGGCCAGGAACTCGGTGGCGATCCCCACCACGCGCTCCTCGGCGTCCTCGCGGTTCTGCTCCCGGTTCTGCGGCAGGGGCAGCACGCCGAAGGCGACGTCGCCGATGAGCGCCGCGGCGGCCCGCGGGTGCGCTGCGGACAGGTGCATGGCGAAGGCGTCGGCCAGCCGCTTGCGCTCGGTGGCCAGCTGGGCGGGCAGCGGGTGCTCGGCCGCCGAGCCGACGACGGTCAGCGCGAGGACGACCGCGGGCTCGTCCTTCAGCCCGAGGCGGCGGACCGCCTCCAGCGACCCCGGCCCACTCTCCAGGGCGGTGCTCAGCAGCTCGGCCCGCAGCCGCCGCTCCATGTCGGCGTCGGCGCGCTGCCACACCATGTGCATCGCGACCAGCTTGGACGCCTCGTACAGCGCCTCACTGCGCTCCTCGTCCAACGGTTCGGGGACGACCACCCAGATCGTGCCGAGGATCTCGTCCCCGGCCCGCACCGCGATCGCCGCCCGGGGCAGCTCCGGTGGCAGCGACGGGTCGACCGGCTCGGGAAGGGGCGCCACGTAGACCGGCCGGTCGCTGCGGTAGATCGCCTGGAACACCCCGCGCTCCTCCAGGATGCGCGTGTAATGCCCCGGGACCTGGCGGCCCAGGATCGTCTGGACACGCGAGTGGTCGGCCTCCTCCTGCCGGCTGGAGAAGGCCAGCAGCCGCGAGTTGCGGTCCTCGATGGTGACGGGCGCGTCGAGCAGCGCGGCGATGGCATTGGCGACCGCGAACAGGTCGCCGGACCTGATCCGGCCGACCGTGTGCGCGTCCCGGTCGTCCAGCCCGCCGCCCTCGGCGGTCAGCGACCGGAGCATCCCCGCCAGGTGCGTCCATGACGCGCCGCGCGCAAAGGACAGGACCGTCACCCCCGCCTCGCGCGCCGCCGCGACCAGAGCGTCGTCGGGCACGACCGGCGCACGGACCACGAGGCCGACGGCGTCGTGCCGGCCGAGCTGGGTCACCACCCGGGCGAGGTCGGCCGAGTCGTGCAGGCCGACGCCGAACACCAGCGCGCGGCTCGGCAGCTCGGGCTCGTCGAGTGGGTCGTAGATGACGACGCCGCCGACGTCACCGGCCTGCTCGACGTCGCCGCAGACAACGTCGAGCAGGGTAGAGCCGAGTTCCTCCAGGACGCGGGCGAGGCTGGCTCGCGGGAGGCTGGTCACGGGGACAAGCACGCGCCCGAAGCTAGCGCAGCGCGGGCGGGTCGGCGTTCGTTCTGCATGACGAAAGGATGCTATCCGGTTCGTCGGGCCGGACCGGTCTCACGGGAGGGGAACCCACTCCGTGGCGACCGTCACCTCGTCCAGGACCTCGGGGATCGGGGCGACGCCCAGCCCCGGGCCGGCCGGCACCGCGAGGTGCCCGTCCTCCAGGACGAACGGCGGCGTGAGGTCCGTCCGGTAGTAGCGCTTGGACGCCGAGGTGTCGCCGGGCAGGGTGAACCCGGGCAGCGCGGCGAGCGCCACGTTGGCGGCGCGGCCCAGCCCCGTCTCCAGCATGCCGCCGCACCACACCGGCACGCCGTGCGCCGCGCAGACGTCGTGGATCCGCCTGGCCTCCAGGTATCCGCCCACCCGGCCCGGCTTGATGTTGACCACCTGGCAGGCGCCCATCGCGATGGCGTCGGCGGCGGCGCGAGCCGAGACGATCGACTCGTCGAGGCAGATCGGCGTGCTGATCCGCCCGGCGAGCTCCGCGTGCCCGAGCAGGTCGTCCTCCGCCAGCGGCTGCTCCAGCAGGAGCAGCCCGAACGGGTCGAGCCCTGCCAGGTGCCGCGCGTCGCCGCGCCCATAGGCGGTGTTGGCGTCCACCTGCAGCAGGATGTCGCCGAAGCGCTCGCGCACCGCGCGGACCGGCTCGACGTCCCAGCCGGGCTCGATCTTCAACTTGATCCGCAGGTAGCCTGCCTCCAGGTAGCCGGCCACGGTGTCGAGCAGTTCGGGGATCGACCCGGTGATCCCCACGGACACCCCGCACGGCACGCTCTCGCGGACTGCGCCGAGGGCCCGGCCGAACGAGACCCCGGCCGCGCGCAGCTCGGTGTCCAGCACCGCCGTCTCCAGCGCGGCCTTGGCCATCCGGTGGCCCTTGAACCCGGCCAGCACCGGAGCGACCCGGTGCGCGTCCAGGTCGGCCACCCCGGCCAGCGCCGGGATCAGGTAGCGGCTCAGCACGTCGGCCGAGGCGTGCGTGTACTCCGAGGAGTACAGCGGCGCGATCCCCGCGCCGCACTCGCCCCACCCCTCGGCCTCGCCGGTGACGGCGCGCAGCACCAGCGCCTCCCGTACGGTCTCCGTCCCGAACGACGTACGGAAGGGCGCCACGAGTGGCATCCGGATGGTGCGAATCTCTACCCCGATGAGCTTCACAGCGACTCCCGCCTGTCCACGATGTACCAACCTGCGCGGTCGAAACCGCGCACCCGCGCGCCCTCGGCGAGCAGGTCACCAAGCACGTCCCGCAGCGCCGTACGCCACTGCGCGGCCAGCCCCGGGTCGTGCTCGCGCATGGTCTCGGCGTCCCCGGGGACGCCGGGCCGGCCCGTGCGGGTGTGGGG
>NZ_JBEXUP010000217.1:0-11183 GCF_040614375.1 Nonomuraea sp. NPDC005983 | reverse complement strand
GTTGCCACACTCAAAGCTGTACGCCGCCGGGTGGTTCTCCGTGCGCCCCCCCGCCCGCCAGGTGTTGGGACAGCCCCCGCCGCCGGCCGCCGTGGACCCCCCCCCCCCGCGGCCGTGGGTCAGGGCCCCGTCGGCCCCGGGTCCGCCCCGAGTCCGTGGAGGTCGGCCGACCGGATCGCGTCGCGGGTCCACGAGCCGAGCACCAGCAGCGTCTTGGTGCCGGTGACGTCGCCGGCGCGGCGCAGCCGGTCGATGACCAGCTGGAGGTGGCCGAGGTCGCGGACGCGGACGTGGATGAGCGCGTCGGGGTCGCCCGCGATGGTGTAAACGGCCTGCACCTCGGCCACGTCCGTCGCGGTGCGGACGATCTCGCTGACCGGCGTCGTGCCGGGGTAGCGCAGCTCGGTGAACGCCTCGATGCCCCAGCCGAGCTTGGCGTAGTCGATCTGCACCGAGAAGCCGGTGATCACGCCGATGTCCCTGAGCCGGTCCACGCGCCGTTTGACGGCGGCCACCGACAGCCCGATGCGGTCGGCCATCTCAGAGAAGGTCCTACGCCCGTCCTCGCGCAGGAGGCGCAGCACCTGGTGGTCGATGTCGTCAACGTCCGGCATGTGAGATGCACCTCTTTCGACGCAAAGAACATAAGCCAAAAGGCTTGCTCAGTACAAATGTTTGCGTCTTTTTGCGGCTTTCTCGGTCGATACTTGCGCACCCGCTGGTCGCGTTGCTGTGCTTGGACTCCCCACGCACGAGGAAGCCAGGAGGTTCGCGTGAGCGTGACTCCCGCCACTGTCACTCCCGTCACTGTGTCGCTCGACGACAAGTACACGGCCACCAGCGGCAAGGTGCTGATCTCGGGCATCCAGGCCCTGGTCCGCCTGACACTGGAGCAGCGCCGCCTCGACCAGGAACGCGGCCTGAACACGCGGGTCTTCGTCTCCGGCTACCAGGGCTCGCCGCTGGGCGGGGTCGACCTGGAGATGGGGCGGGCCGCGCGGTTCCTCGACCCGGCGGGCGTGGTGTTCCAGCCGGGGCTGAACGAGGAGCTCGCCGCCACCGCGGTGGCCGGGACGCAGCTGCTCGGCCAGGTCCCTGGCCGGCGGCACGACGGGGTGACCGGCTTCTGGTACGGCAAGAACCCCGGCCTGGACCGGGCCGCCGACGCCATCCGGCACGGCAACGTGGCGGGCACCGCGGCGCTCGGCGGCGCGGTGGCCTGGATCGGCGACGACCCCGGCAGCAAGTCCTCGACCGTGCCCAGCTCGTGCGAGCCGATGTGCCAGAGCCTGTCCATGCCGCTGCTCGCGCCCGGCTCGGTGGGGGAGATCATCGAGTTCGGGCTGCACGCGGTGGCCCTGTCACGGGCCACCGGCCTGTGGACCGGCCTGAAGATCGTCGCCGACATCGCGGACGCCTCTGCCACCGTCGACCTCGGCCCGCTGCGCGACGGCGTCCCGGCGCCGGACCACGCCGACCGCGGCGCGTCCCCCGTCCTGGTCGGCCCGGCCTCGCTGGACGCCGAGCACGACATGCTGACCCGCCGGCTCGACCTGGCCCGCGCCTACGCCCGCGCGCACGGGCTGAACCGGGTGATGGCCGACTCCCCGCGGGCGAGCCTCGGCGTCCTCGCCTCGGGCACCACGTACGCGGTGGTCCGGCGCGCGCTGGCGGACCTCGGCCTGGACGAGGCGGCCATGGACGCGCTCGGGCTCAGGCTCATCAGGCTCGCCATGCCGTTCCCCCTCGCGCACGACGACCTGGCCGCCATGACCGCGGACCTGGACCGGGTGCTCGTCGTGGAGGACAAGGTGCCGTTCCTGGAGGGGCAGCTCAAGCAGGCGCTCTACGGCGGCGAGCGCGCCCCCGCCGTGGCCGGCAGGGACCTGCTCACCGCGCGCGGAACCCTCGGCGCCGAGGACGTGGCCAAGGCGCTCGCCACCTGCCTCGGCCCCGACAGGCTGCCCCGGCAGCCCGTCCGTCTGTCGCCCGCGATGCCGACGAGCATGCCGGCGAACAAGCCGGCGCGCCGGATGCTCCCGCTGGTCGCCGCGCGCACGCCGTACTTCTGCTCGGGCTGCCCGCACAACGCCTCCACCCGCACCGACGACAGCACGCTGGTCGGCGTCGGCATCGGCTGCCACGCCATGATCGCCCTGGACGGCAACGGGCGGGGCACCCAGGTCGGCATCACCCAGATGGGCGGCGAGGGCGCCCAGTGGATCGGCCTGGCCCCCTTCACCGGCGACCCACACTTCGTGCAGAACCTCGGCGACGGCACCTTCCACCACTCCGGGTCCCTGGCCGTCCGCGCGGCCGTCGCCGCCGGCGTGTCGATCACCTACAAGCTGCTCTACAACGACGCTGTGGCGATGACCGGCGGCCAGCGGGCCGAGGGCCGTCTCGACGTCCCCGCGCTGACGCACGCGCTGGCCGTCGAAGGGGTGCGCCGCATCGTGATCACCACGCCCGAGCCGGAGACCTACCGGGGCGTCCAGCTCGCGCCGATCGCCACCGTCCGGCACCGCGACGACCTCCCCGCCGCCGAGAAGGAACTGGCCGCACTCGACGGGGTGACCGTGCTGATCCACGACGACCGGTGCGCCGCCGAGGAGCGACGACTGCGCAAGCGTGGCAAGCTGCCCACCCCGGTGCAGAAGGTCGTGGTCAACGAGCGCGTCTGCGAGGGCTGCGGCGACTGCGGGGACGTTTCCACGTGCCTGTCGGTGCAGCCGGTCGAGACCGAGTTCGGCCGCAAGACCCGCATCCACCAGCCGTCCTGCAACTCCGACCTGAGCTGCCTCAAGGGCGACTGCCCCTCGTTCCTGCTGGTCGAGCCGGGACAGCGGCAGGCCAGGCCGGTTCCGGCGCTGCCGGTGGCGCTCACCGACCCCGTCGCCAGGTTCCCCGGCAGGGAGGTGCTGATGCGGATGCCCGGCATCGGCGGCACCGGCGTCGTCACCGTCTCACAGATCCTGCAGATGGCGGCCCACCTCGACGGCCTGCACGCGGCCGGGCTGGAGCAGACCGGGCTGGCCCAGAAGGGCGGGCCCGTCGTCAGCGACGTCCGCATCGCCCCGAGCCCGGTCAGCGGCTCGGTGCGCGCCTCGGACGGCACCACCGACGTGCTGATCGGCTTCGACCTGCTCGGCGCCGCCGCGGACGGCAACCTGGCCGTCGCCTCGCCGGAACACACGGTCGCCGTGGTCAACACCGCCGTCGTGCCCACCGCCGCCATGGTGACCGGCCGCGCCGCCATGCCCGGCTCACCCGCCGACGCGATCGTCCGCGTCGAGTCGGCCACCAGAGCGGACGACAACATCTACCTCGACGCGCAGGGCCTGGCCGAAGCCCTGTTCGCCGACCACATGGCCGCGAACATGCTGCTCGTCGGCGCGGCCTACCAGCACGGCTGCGTCCCGGTCTCGGCAGCGGCCATCGAGCAGGCGATCCGGCTCAACAAGGCGGCCGTCGAGCAGAACCTGGCCGCCTTCCGCTGGGGCCGCGCCGCCGTCCTGGACCGCGACGCCGTGCTGCGCGCCGTGGCCCCTCCTGCCCCGCGTACCGGAGGCGGCACGCTGGAGGAGGCGCTCGCCGTCCGGATCGCCGACCTCACCGGCTACCAGAACGCGGCCTACGCCCGCTCGTACGCCGAGGACGTGCGCCACGTGGCCGCCGTCGCGGCCGAGCGCGCGGGGGAGGAGGCCGGCGCGGGCGTCGCGCTCGCCTACGCCCGCGGGCTGCACAAGCTCATGGCCTACAAGGACGAGTACGAGGTCGCCCGCCTGCACCTCGACCCGGAGGAGCAGGCCAGGCGCGAGCATGAGTTCGGCCGGGACGCCGTCGTCTCGGTGCTGCTGCACCCGCCGCTGCTGCGGGCCCTGGGCATGAAGCGCAAGATCAAGCTGCGCCGCTCGGCAGGCGTGCTGTTCCGCGGGCTGCGCGCGGCCCGCGGCCTGCGCGG
Organism: Nonomuraea sp. NPDC005983; assembly: GCF_040614375.1. Taxonomy (NCBI): domain Bacteria; kingdom Bacillati; phylum Actinomycetota; class Actinomycetes; order Streptosporangiales; family Streptosporangiaceae; genus Nonomuraea; species Nonomuraea sp. NPDC005983. Next base: position 7,219 of record NZ_JBEXUP010000217.1, on the reverse strand, counting down.
CACCGCGCTCGACGTGTTCGGCTACGCCAGGGTGCGCAAGGTCGAGCGCGAACTCGTGGGCGAGTACCGCGCCCTCATGCGTGACGCTCTGACCCGGCTCACCCCCGCCACCGCCGACGACGTCACCGCCATCGCGGCCCTGCCCGACCTGGTCCGCGGCTACGAGGACATCAAGCTCGCCCGCGTCGCCGAGTTCCGCGAGCGCGCCGCCGCCGCGCTCGCTCGCCTGGACGAGCCCGCCGTCACTCGTTGACCACCGGTTCGAGCTTGCTCCAAGTCCGCCCGCCCCCATCCTGAACCAGCAGGGGCATGTACGGCCGCTTCTCATCCACCTTGTCCCAGCGGACGGCGGCCTTGGCGCCGGTGTTCATCTCCACGTCGTCCGTGGTGAACCGGATCTCGTCCTTCTTGTCCTGGTAGATGACCTCGATGCCATAGGCTGCGCTGTCGCCCTTGACCTTGCTGGTGTCCAGGATGAAGCGGCCGAAGCGCTTGCCGTCCAGGGGAAGTTCGGCGCTCATCGTGCTACCGGCGACGTCGGCGGAGTTGGAGACGTTGAAGGTGAGGTACTCGTCGTCGGAGATGCTGGCGCCGAAGTGGACGACGGGGGAGACCGTGTCGCTGGCGGTGTAGCTGAACTTGCTCATGTCGGCGCTGACGTCGAAGACGTCCTTGGCTCCCTTGCGGAGCTGGATCTGCTCCCCGGCGACGTCGAAGGCGTCGTAGAGGATGCCCACCTGGACGTCCTTCACGTCCTTGGTCAGGTGGCCGCCGTCCACGGTGATGGTGAAGTGGTTGCCGCCGGGAATGGTGTACTCGGGTTCGGGGTCGTCGCCGGGTTTGCCGCCCTTGGGCTTGCTGACTGCGGCGCCGGGGATCTCGTTCACCAGTTTGCCGTCGACGTAGCCGGTTCTGTGGCCGGCGTCGTCGGTCAGGAGCAAGTGCGGGTGGTTGGCGGCGTCGCCGTCCAGGTAGACGAGCTTGGTGTCGGCGGCCGGTCCGCCCTTGACGGAGCCCTTGCCGCTCTGCTCGCCGTCGTCGTTCCTGCCGCAGAAGGAGCAGGGCTGGGTCTCGGCGACGGCCTTGACAGGGGTCAGTTCCAGGGTGCCGGTTTCGGCGTCGCCCTCATAGAGGTCGACGGGTTCGCCCGGTTTGGTGGTGGTTTTGTACTCCCAGGTGTCGCGCGTCAGATCAACCCTGACCTTCTGCGTGACGCTCGGATAGTTGTTGTCGTACACGAGGATATTGACCTGATTGTCGCCGGCCTTCTCGATCGCGTAGGGCGTGATCTCGTGGCCGCCGGAGCCGTCGCGTTTGTAGAAGCCGAGCGACATGCCCTCCTTCTCCTCGGCGGACCAGGCTTGGATGAGCCGGTCGACGATCTGGCTGGGCGTGCCCTTGATCATTTGCTGCTTCACGCTGGCGCCGTACTGAGTGGCGAAGTTCTGGGCGATGACGCTCTGGAGGGGCTGGTTGTCCTCCTTCGCCAGTTCCGGGGTGGTGTCGGCGCCGTAGTCCGAGGCGTTGAGCGTCTGTTTCCACATCTGGAGGCTGGTCAGCGACATGCCGTAGCAATGGCCGCCGTCCATGGACTTGTTGGTGTGCTCCATCCACGCCTCGGCCTGCGGGATGAGCTCGCAGGACTCGGTTTCCGCGTCGATGCAGACGGCGTCGCCGAACAGGTTGTGGACCTCCTGGGAGGTCAGGTTGGTCTCGTCCCCGCCGCCGTAGTTCTCGAACCCGAAACCGTCGGTCTCGGGTCGGAAGCCGCTGTCGGCGATGAGCTTCCCCGTGGGGGCGTCGTCTATGGCCGTTCCGTGGGTCAGCTCTGCTTTGCCGCCGCTGTCCTCGGTGTCCGAGCACGCGGTCGCTGTGAGCATCACGGCGACCGTCAGGGCCGCCAGGGTTCTCGAGGGCATGAGCCGACGGTGGCGGGCTCGGATTGACGATTCATAACCGGTCGGTTGACAGCGGAACTGCTTGAAGGGATCACGGGGCGGCCCCTCGGGCCAGACCCGGTCAGCCTTCGAACGTGGCCGCGAAGCGCTCGATGACGGCGGCGACCTCGCCCGGCGCCGACGCGTGGGCGCTGTGCCCCTGACCGTGCAGCACCACCCGCTCGGCGCGGGGGAGCACGCGGGCCAGCGCGTCGAGGCGTTCACCCAGGTGGGCGGGGCTGCGATCGCCGCCGAGCAGCAGCACCGGGGCCTGAATCCCGGCGTAGGCGTCGAGGCGGACGCCGAGCCGGTCCAGCGCCTCGTTGTCGTCGATCTGGTGCGGGACGAGCGGGCGCAGCCACGGGCTGACGGCGGCGAACACGCCGGCCAGGAAGGCCACCCACGCCGGGAGCCGGACGGTGTCCCGGATGAAGATCCGTAACGCCCGGCCCGGGCGGCCGGCGGCGATGGCCTGCCGGGCGCGGACGTTGATCTCGCCGCCGGGGCCGCCGAGCGGGTCGCCGATCACGACGGGCGGTTCGTAGAGGACGGCGCCGGAGAACGTCCCCGGCGCGGCGACCAGCGACTCCAGGGCGACCACCGCGCCGGAGGAGTGGCCGACGAGCAGGATCGGGGGCTCGATCTCCCGCGCGACGGCGAGCACGTGCTCGGCCTCCTGCGGGATCGTCGCGGGGCCGGGCAGGTCCTGCCGGTACTGCCGCCGGTGCAGGCGTACGACCCGGTGCCGCGCCGTGAGCCGGGCCGCCACCTTCTCCCAGGAGCGGCCGTCGTCCAGCCCGGGATGCAGGATCAGCACGGCCGGCCCCTGGCCCTCGTCTGTGGCGCGTACCTCGGTGCCGTCGGGCGCTGTGGTGATGAGCATGCCGACCTCCTTAGCAGCGCTAAGGCTAGCTTAGCGCTGCTAAGGAGGCAACGGTGCGCAAAAAATAGGGTTCCCGACCTGGGCAGTTGATCGCTTCCGTGACGGATCTCGGTGGCGCGCATCCGTGAGAGGCGCACGCGGACGAGGTGTTCGCGGCCGCCCGCGAACTGCTCTGGCAACCGCCTGGGCCCGGGAGGAGGGCGCCGACCGCGTCAGTCCGTCAGCCGGACGGCCACCTCCATGCCCACCGGGACGCCCTGATCGAGCAGGCCGATCTGGCGCACCTGGGCGAGCGACACGCTCGCGCCCTCGGCCTCGGCGGCGGCCAGCAACGCCAGCACCGCGGGGTGCGCGGCTCCGTCGACCACGGCGACGTCCTGCTCGAAGCGCCAGCGGATCACCATCTCCGGGCCGGGCTCCACAGTGCCGGACTCCACGCTGCCGGACTCCACGTTCCAGTCGGCAGGCGGCAGCTCGGCCACCGGCCAGCAGCAGACCACCTGGATCGCGGTGTCGCTGCCCGGCTCGGCCCTGATCGTCGTCCAGAACGCCCCGGTCGGCGGATTCCCCGCGGCCGTGAGGCGACGCCAGAGGTCGGCGAACACCTCGTTGGCCCGCTCGTCGTCGTCGTCAGGCGACAGGATCACCCCCGCCCAGTGCTGCGCCGCCGCCTGTCGCACCTCGGTCTGCCACGTCACCCGCTCGGCCAGCAACTGGTCCAGGACGTCGAGCGCGGCGTCCTGGCGTTCCCGCTCGGCGGCCAGTCTGGCGCGGTGCGCCGCCAGCACCGCGGCGGCGCTCTCGGCGTCCCTGAGCAGCGCGGGCGCCTCGGCCAGAGGCAGATCGGCGGCGCGGGCGCCCTTCAGCCTGAGCGCCTGCTCGAACTGCGCGGCGGCGTAGCGGCGGTGCCGCGACCACGGGTCCACCGACGCGGGCGAGAGCAGGCCCTGCTCGTCGTAGAGGCGCAACGCCTTCGGAGTCAGACCTGTCAGCTCCGCGAACTCACCGATGTTCATCATGCGCCCAGTGTGGGACCTCCCCCTGGGGCAGGTTCCACCTCGCGGCGAAAAAAACGCCGCCGGGCACGCGGGGGTCAGGGACCGAGCGGCTCGTAGACGGTGATCTCACGGGAGGCGAGGCGGGCCAGGCAGTCGCCGACGACGTGCTTCTGGAAGTGCTCGGACGCGCGGTGCGCCTGGAACGCGGCGGCGTCGGTGTACTCCTCGTAGATCAGGAACCGTCGCGGGTCCTCGGCGGAGACGTGGGCCCGGTAGACGAGATTGCCCGGCTCCTGACGGGACAGCGGGGTGATGCGCCGGATGACGTCGGCGACGGCGTTCTCCTCGCCGTCGCGGGCGGTCCACACGGCTTGCACGACATAGGTCATGGCCGGTGACTCTAGGACGAAGGCCGCGCACTGTCACATCTCAGCACGGTGCTTGACATATTGGATTGGCCCCGCTTAACGTCCCGTTAACCGACAGGCACAGACGAAGACACCCCTGTCAGTGGTCTTCGTCTGTGCCTTCAGTCGTTCCCGTACCGCTGGCAAGGGTTCCAACCCCCCGAAAGGCGGCGGGCATGAACGACGGCCCTGCGAACACGAGAACGGCGGTCATCCGCGGCGCGGGAGACGCGGCCGACCTCATCGACACCCTCAAGAGCCTGAGCGGCCGGGCCAACGGCGTCTGGTTCCTCGCCCTGGCGGGACTCTTCCTGGACGCCTACTCCAACGCGGCGCTGGGGGCCGGCCTGTCCCCGATGGTCAAGCAGCTGGACCTGTCGCCCACCCAGGTCGGCGTGCTCACCGCGATGGCCCCGGCGATCGCGATCGTCTCCAACCCCTTCGGCGGCTGGCTCGCCGCGCGGATCGGCCGGGTCAGGCCGCTGCTGATGACGAAGGTCGTCTTCGCGATCGGCGCGCTGCTGACCGCGGCCGGTTCGGACTTCCCGACCGTCTTCGCCGGCCGGGCCCTGGTGGGCATCGCCTACGGCATCGACTTCGCGGTGGCGATGGCGCTGCTCGCCGAGTACACCCCGGCCGCGCTCAAGGGCAGGCTCAACTTCTGGCAGGGCGTCTGGTACACCGCCACGACCACGAACCTCCTGCTCACCCTCGTGTTCTACAAGCTGGACACCGGCACCGACATCTGGCGCTGGTCCGTCGGCTCCTCGGCCGTCTTCGCGGTGATCCTGCTGATCCTGCAGCTGGCCTTCCTGGTCGAGAGCCCCACCTGGCTGGCGTCCAAGGGCAGGCTGGGGGAGTCCGTGGTGAACCTGCGCCGGATGTACGGGTTCACCGCCCAGGAAGGGCAGCCGGAGACCGATCAGTCGGGCGCGTCCAGGCACAAGGTCGGGCTGCGGGACGCGGGCGTCCTCTTCCGCCGCCCCTACCTGCCCCGCACCGTGCTGTCGACCACGATCTCGCTCACCCAGGCCATGCAGTACTTCGCCGTGGGCTGGTACCTGCCGGTGATCAGCCTCGAGCTGTTCGGCAAGGAGTTCGAGAAGGCGACCCTGGGCTCCATGGCGTTCAACGCCGTCGGCATCATCGGCGGCTGCCTGTCCGTCCAGGCCGGCCGCCGGCTGGGCCTGCGGGTCAGCTCGATGACCGGGTACGCCGTGGTGTTCGTCGCGCTGCTGATCATGGGCGCGACCTTCAAGCAGCTGCCCCTCGGGCTGGCCGCGCTCCTGCCGGCGCTGTTCATCTTCTTCCACTCCGCGGGCCCCGGCCCCAACGGCAAGTCGATCGCGGCGCTGTCGTACCGCAGCGACATCCGCACGCTGGGCACCGGCGTGACCGGCATGCTCGGCAGCCTCGGATCGGTCGCGGGCCTCTACCTGTTCCCGCAGCTCCAGGCGGGTATCGGGGTCGGTAACAGCCTGATGCTGCTGTCGGTGGTGCCGCTGGTCGGCCTGCTCACCTGCGTGGCGATCAAGTGGGACCCGACCCGCGTCGCGGTGAACCTGGAAGCGGAGCCGATCCGCCTCCAGGAACGCCGGCCGGTGTCGGCCTGACCGGTGTCCCGTTCGGACACGATGAAAGGACCTTCGCGGATGACCAGGCAACGCCGTCGAGGCGTGCTCAGCATCGATGAGGGAACCACGGGAACGCGTGCCGCCGTCGTCCTCGACGACGGCAGCACGACGCCCCCCGCGTACCTGCCCATCTCGGTCCGCTCGCCGGACCACCTGCGTGTGCAGCAGGACGGCGCGGAGATCTGGGCGAACACCCTGCGGGTCTGCCGTGAGGTGCTGGACTGGGCGTCCGCGCACCAGGTGGAGCTCACGGGAGTGTCGATCTCCACGCAGCGCGCCACGGTGCTGCTGTGGGACACGGTGACCGGCTCGCCGCTCAGCCAGGCCGTGGTGTGGCAGGACCGCAGGTACGCCGCGCGGCTGCGGGAGTGGGAGAGCGACTGGGACGCGCACCTCGCCGAGCACACCGGCCGGCCGGTCGGCTCCCGGGCACCGCTGCTGTGGGCGGCGGAGGAGATCGTCCGCAACGAGGCCGCCGCCCGGGCGCACGACGCGGGCAGGCTGGCCTTCGGCTCGATCGACACCTGGCTGGTCTGGAAGCTCACCGGGGGAGCCCGCCAGGTCATGTCCGCCACGAACGCCGTGGCCCTGGGCGCCTACGACCTGCGGACGGGCGACTGGCACGAGCCCTGGGTGCGCTTCCTGGGCTGCCCGCGTGACCTGCTGCCGCGGATCGTCGACGACGACGGCGACTTCGGCGTCACCGACCCGTCGGCCCTCGGCGTGCGGCTGCCCATCCTGTCCGTCATGGGCGACCAGCACGCCGCCATGATCGCGCTCGGCGCCCACCGGCCAGGTCAGGCCATGTGCGTCCACGGGACGGGCACGTTCCTCGACGCCGTCGCGGGCGATCGGCCGCCCGTCCACCGCCGCCGGGTACCCGGGGTGCTCACGCTGGTCGGCTGGCGCTCGCAGGGCGCGTCCGTGTTCAGCGTGGAGGGGTACGCCCCGACGACCGGCTCGGCGATGCGCTGGCTGTGCGAGGAGATCGGGCTGTTCGAGTCGCCGAGCCGGCTGGCCGAACTGGCCCGCGAGTACACCGGGCCGACGCGGGTGAAGTTCGTCCCCGCCCTGGCGGGGATGCGGACTCCGGTCTGGTCGCCGGAGGCCGGCGGCATCCTCACCGGGCTCAGCCTGTCCACGACCCGGGCGGAACTGGCCCGCGGCATCCTCGAGGGCTTCGCGCATTCGGTGTGCGACCTGCTGGAAGGCGTCGAGGAGGTCCTGGGCAGGCCGGTCACCGACCTGTTCTGCGGCGGCGGGCTGGCCACCAGCGACGTGCTGATGTCCAGCCAGGCCGACCTTGTCCGCGCTGGTGGACGTGGCCAGGCTGCCCGAGCTGGCCGGCGTGCACGACCGC
>NZ_JBEXUP010000216.1:0-11285 GCF_040614375.1 Nonomuraea sp. NPDC005983 | reverse complement strand
GGAGGCGGTGTCGAGCGCGTACGCCGCGGGCCCGGCCAGCCCCGCCAGCAGCGCCGCCACCACTCCCCCCAGCACCCACCTGCGCCACCTCGGCACGGCGAGCAGCCGCCCGAAGGCCAGCACTCCCGCGGCGGCCAGCCCCACGACGCCCACGACGAGGCCGAGCCACGAGTTCCACTCAGCGCTGCGCGACAGCAGCACGTACGCCCACACCGCCGTCACCGCGGTGACCACCGCCAGCGCGGCGAAGGCCCTCCGCTCCCACAGCAGGGCGACCCCCATTCCCACCAGCATGGCGATCGCCGGAGCCAGCGCAACGGTGTAGTACGCGTGGAAGATCCCCTGCATCAGGCTGAAGACGAGCCCGGTGACGACCAGCCAGCTCCCCCACGTCCAGAAGGCGGCCCGGACCGGATCCGCCCGAGGCGCCCGCCAGGTCACCCAAGTGGCGGCGGCCAGCAGTACCAGGGCCGCCGGCAACAGCCACGAGATCTGCCCGTCGGCCTCGGTGTCGAACAACCGCAGCCACCCGGCCTGCTGGTTCAGGTTCCCCAGCCCGCCGTAGTCCGCCCCGTTGAGCCGCCCGATCCCGTTGTAGCCCAGCGCGAGCTCCAGGACGCTGTTCCCCTGCGACCCGCCGATGTACGGCCGGTCAGCGGCGGGCACGAGCGCCACGACCGCCACCCACCACCCGGCGGACACCACCATGGCCAGCCCGGCCAGCAGCAACTGCCGCACCCGTCGCCAGACAGCCACCGGACCGGTCACCAGATAGACCAGCGCGAACCCGGGCAACACCAGGAACGCCTGCAGCATCTTGGCCAGGAACGCGAAACCCACCGCCGCTCCCGCCAGCACCAGCCACCAGGTGGCCCCCCGCTCCTGCGCCCGGACGACGCAGTACCCGGCCACGGTCAGCAGCAACACCAGCAACGCGTCGGGGTTGTTGAACCGGAACATCAACACGGCCACCGGAGTGAGCGCCATGACCCCGCCCGCGAGCAACCCCGCCCAACGGGAAAGAGCCGCCGCACGGTCGCGTACACCACGGCCACCGTGCCCACGCCCATGAGCGCCTGCGGCACCAGGATGCTCCACGAGTTCAGCCCGAACAGCCGCACGCTCAACGCCATCGGCCACAGCGAAGCAGGCGTCTTGTCGACAGTGATCGCCCCAGCTGCGTCGGACGCCCCGAAGAAGAACGCCTTCCAGCTCTGGCTACCGGCCTGCACGGCGGCGGAGTAGAACGCGTTGGCCCACCCGGAGGCCCCGAGCCCCCAGACGTACAGCGCGGCGGTGGCGAGCAGCAGCAGGCCCAGCCCCGCATGACGAGCCTTCGGACGCGCGACGATGTTCAGCACATCCGCACGCTAAGCAGGCGCCCTCACCGAGCGATGAGACGCGCATGAGAATCGCGTGAGCCCGTCCAAGAACGCGTTGTAACGGCGAGCACCCCGTGAGCCTTCACGACCAGCGCTCGACGGACGCCGGCCCGCTACGGCGGCGCGGGCAACCCATGCGAAGCCGTACAAGACCGTGGGTCTCACAGACGCACGGCGGCGCGCCGAACCACGCCAGACGGCACCCAACCACGCCGGACGCGCCCCCAGCCGCAAAGGAGGCCACGCACCCATGACTCAAAAGAGATCACGCACCAGACGGCAGCCCGACGCGGGGGTGATCGCACGCCTGAGCGCGAGAAGAGACAGCGCCCCCAACGAACGGACGCCGCGCCGAACGACGCCTTACGCATCTCAATCTGAGCGTTCCGGCCTGGGCACGGAGTCGGCGCGGACCCTGAATGCGGACACGAAAAAGGCGGCCCACCCGGCACCAGGGTGTGGCCGCCTCTTTCGAAGAAGAGTCGCGTGAAGCAGAAGTTACTTCACGGTGACGGTGGCGCCGGCGCCCTCGAGGGCAGCCTTGGCCTTCTCCGCCTGCTCCTTGTTGACCTTGCCGTCGAAGACCGGCTTCGGAGCGCCGTCGACCAGGTCCTTGGCCTCCTTGAGGCCCAGGGACGTCAGGGCGCGGATCTCCTTGATGACCTGGATCTTCTTGTCGCCGGCAGCCTCGAGGATGACGTCGAACTCGTCCTGCTCCTCGGCCTGGGCGGCAGCGCCACCGTCACCGGCAGCGGCGGGGGCAGCGGCAACCGCGACGGGGGCGGCGGCCTTGACGTCGAAGACTTCCTCGAACTGCTTCACGAACTCGGAAAGCTCGAGGAGGGTCATCTCCTTGAACGCGTCGAGCAGCTCGTCGGTGCTGAGCTTCGCCATGATGGTTTCCTCCGTATGGATCTTGCGAAAACTAGGATCGGGACCGCGGGTGTTGCGGCAATCCCCGTGCTACTCGCCCGCCTCTTCGCGCTTCGCGCGAAGGGCTTCGGCCAGCTGAGCCATGTTGGTGGGCAGCGCGGCGAACATCGCGGCAGCAGCGCTCTGCTTCGCCTTGAGCGCGCCAGCAAGCTTCGCGAGGAGCACCTCGCGGGACTCGAGGTCGGCGAGCTTGGTGATTTCGGATGCGTCCAGCTTCTTGCCGTCGAGGACGCCGCCCTTGATCACCAGAAGGGGATTGGCCTTGGCGAAGTCACGCAGACCCTTGGCCGCCTCGACAACGTCGCCGCTGACAAAGGCGATCGCGGTCGGACCGGTGAGCAGGTCGTCAAGACCCGCGAGACCGGCCTCGGTGGCCGCGATCTTGGTAAGGGTGTTCTTCGCCACGGCGAACTTCGCATTCTCACCGAGAGAGACGCGCAGCTGCTTGAGCTGTGCGACGGTGAGACCGCGGTACTCGGTCAGAACGGCGGCGGCGCTGCCTTCGAACTCGCTCTTGAGCTCGGCAACCGCTGTCGCCTTATCCGCCCTCGCCATGGGCCTCCTTCCAGATGTGCCGCCAGCGAAGGCCCAGACATGAGAACAGCCCCGGGCGCAGGGCACACGGGGCTCACGCACATGATTCACACCATGTGGGAAACTCGTATCACACCTGCGCGGGCCGTCCGCATGAAGCGGATCCTTCGGTCGCCAGGCTTTGAGGCACCTGACGACGACCGGCGGTCTTCGGCAACGACCAGAGTACGTGCTGGCCGCCGAGTTTCCAAATCGCTCTCAGTTGGTGGTGCTGTTGGGCAGGTCCCCGACCTGGTCGGCGGGCGGGGTCTGGATGTTGACGGGCTCGTTGAAGCCCTTGAACAGCATGGTCGCGTCCAGCGTGGCGCCTTCCTTGGCGCCGTTCAGCGCCAGCTTGCGGGGCAGGCCGTCGCTGCCGACCCAGATGTCGAACTTGACGTCCTTGAGTTCGGCGAGGTTGGACTTGGCCGGCTCCTGCTCGTCGGCGGGGAGCAGCTGGACGGCGGCGTCGACGGGGAACGTCCCGCTGTAGTGGGTCGTGTCGGTACCGTCGACGGTCTCGTTGCCCGCTGCCTTCACGTCCTGGGACGCGGTGACCAGCTTGGTGACGTTGGCGAGGTCGAACTGCTGGATCTGGTCCAGGTACTGCTTGACCTCCCCGGGCGAGCCAACGTCGGTCAGCGGCACCTTGATCCACGGCTTGGTCGCGCCGAGCATCTCCTTGAGCGCCTCTACCTTGACGTAGACGGTGTCGCCCTGGAGCACGGCCCGCACCCCGCCCGGTAGGCCCCGCCCGCCCATGTCGACGGTGTCGAGCGTGAGATCGACGGCGAGCGGCTGCCGCTGGTACAGCATCCGCCCCTGCACCTTGCCGTTGCCTTCCTGGGTGTGCGTCACGTTCGCGACGGCGTCCACCGTGTAACTGGTGACTTCCTGGGTCTTCTGCGCGGCCTGTGCGAGCACCTCGGAGGCTGCCAGCTTGACCTGGATGGGCTGCGCGTTCGATCCACAACCGGCGACCGCGACCGCGACGAGGGCGGCACCGGCCGCGGCGGTGGCGAGAGAATACCTACGCTTCAGCATGTTTTGACCCTACGTGTCGGCGTCTCCGTCGTGGCGTCTTCCCTGAAGATCTAGGGGAAAACCTAGGGATGTCCCGGAGCCTCGTGTCCCCCGAGGACCGCACCGAACCGCCCGACCAGGCGGACACGCAGCCGCGCCGGAGCTCGCGCCTGCCGCAAAGCCACCAGATTGTCACCCCTCCGGCACCCGCGCAGACCGCGACCTGCCTGCCAGGCGCATCTCACAGCGAAGCCGCACACCGACGGCACCTGTCCGCGAGGAGCGAGGCTACGCGACGCAGCCCGAGGCGCGAGGCGGCCGCAGGGGCGCGCCGTTGTCGGCGCAAGGGCGCAGAACCCGCACCTGGAGTCAGGCGGAGGCACACCGCCCTACGAGCCGCCACAGCCACGCGGGCACGCCAAAGTCGGCGCGCAGCCCGAGGTCAGCACGAAAACACAGAAAGCCCCCGCCTGAAGTCAGGCGGGGGCTCGCTGCTCTGCCAGGTCGCGTACGCATGCGTACGCGTAAGGCCGGTTCGGTTACGCCTCGAGCTCGGCCGTGAGGCCGCGGGTGAGGTTGGGGTCGACCGGAACGCCGGGGCCCATCGTGGTGGAGAAGGTGACCTTCTTCAGGTAACGGCCCTTGGCGGCCGACGGCTTGAGACGGAGCACCTCGTCGAGCGCGGCCGCGTAGTTCTCGATGAGCTGGCGCTCGCCGAACGACGTCTTGCCGATGATGAAGTGCAGGTTCGCCTGCCGGTCGGTGCGGAACTCGATCTTGCCGCCCTTGATCTCGGTGACGGCCTTGGCGACGTCGGGCGTCACGGTGCCGGTCTTGGGGTTCGGCATGAGACCGCGCGGGCCGAGGACGCGGCCCAGGCGGCCGACCTTGCCCATGAGGTCAGGGGTGGCGACGACGGCGTCGAACTCGTTGAGCCGGTTGCCCTTGGCGATCTCGTCGATCAGCTCGTCGGCCCCGACGATGTCGGCGCCGGCCTCGCGGGCTGCCTCGGCACGGTCACCGGTCGCGAAGACCAGGACCCGGGCGGTCTTGCCGGTGCCGTGCGGGAGGTTGACCGTGCCGCGCACGATCTGGTCGGCCTTGCGAGGGTCGACGCCCAGCCGGAGCGCCACTTCGACGGTGGCGTCGAACTTGGTGGTGGACGTCTCCTTGGCGAGCTTCGCCGCCTCGACGGGGGTGTAGAGCTTGTCGCGGTCGACCTTGGCGGCCGCGTCCTTGTGCGCCTTGCTGCGCTGCATGTCTGTCTCCTTGTGGTGTGCGGGCCGGAATCCGGCCCTCCCACGGTTCGGGAAGGGTGTCAGTCGGCGACGGTGATGCCCATCGACCGGGCGGTGCCGGCGATGATCTTCTCAGCGGCCTCGACGTCGTTGGCGTTGAGGTCCGGCATCTTGGTCTCGGCGATGCTGCGGAGCTGCTCGCGGCTGAGCTTGCCGACCTTGTCCTTGTGCGGGACCGCGCTGCCCTTGTCGATGCCCAGAGCCTTCTTGATCAGCTCAGGCGCCGGGGGCGTCTTCGTGACGAAGGTGAAGCTGCGGTCCTCGAAAATGGTGATCTCAACGGGGATGATGTTGCCCCGCTGGGCCTCCGTCGCAGCGTTGTACTGCTTGACGAAGTCCATGATGTTGACGCCGTGCGGACCGAGGGCGGTACCGACGGGCGGCGCGGGCGTGGCCTGTCCAGCGGGCAGCTGGACCTTCACCAAGGCCGCAATCTTCTTCTTTGGAGGCATGATCCTTCTCCGGGTCCTGAGTGTGTTGCGAAACCCCACGGATGTGAGGGATCCACGACATTCCTGGGATCACCCTCACATGTGTGGGGACGACGTATCAGCCTACGTGATCGTCTTAGATCTTCGAGACCTGGTTGAACGAGAGCTCGACCGGAGTCTCGCGACCGAAGATCGAGACGAGCACCTTGAGCTTCTGCGACTCGGGGCTGATCTCGCTGACCGAGGCGGGCAGCGTGGCGAACGGGCCGTCCATGACGGTGACGGACTCGCCGATCTCGAACTCGACCGTGGGGCCCGTGGTCGACTTGGCGGCGGCCTTCTTGCTCTCTTCCGTCGGCTCGGGCGCCAGCAGCTTGGCGACCTCGTCGAGGCTGAGCGGGCTCGGCTTGTTCGACAGACCCACGAAACCGGTCACGCCAGGCGTGTTCCGGACGGCGGCCCAGGACTCGTCGGTCAGCTCCATGCGCACCAGCACGTAGCCGGGGAGCACCCGCTCCTTGACCGGCACCTTCTTGCCGCTCTTGAACTCCTGGACGGTGTGCGTCGGCACCTCGACCTGGTAGATGTAGTCCTCCATGTTGAGCGACACGTTGCGGCTCTCGATGTTGGACTTGACGCGGTTCTCGTAACCGGCGTAGGAGTGGATCACGTACCACTCGCCGGGCAGCCCGCGCAGGGAGAGTTTGAACTCCTCGACAGGATCGACGTCGGGCAGCGTCTCACCGTCTTCGTCGGCGGCGGGAGCCTCGTCGGCGGCCTCCTCGTCGCTCTCGGCGACCTCGGCCTCGTCGACGATCTCCTCAGCGGCCTCGACGGGCTGTTCCGGCTCGCCGCCCCACTCGTCGCGGGGGCCGTCGGCCGGCACTGAAGACTCGGACACGGTGACTCTTCCTCTTTCGTCGAATCGAAGGGCGACTCCGTCAGGTGGCACCAGGCGGTGTCGCGGCTCAGGCTCCGCCGAAGACGCGGAGGACCGCCCAGCCCAGGGCGCTGTCGAACCCGTACACGATCGCAACCATGATCAGAACGAATACCAGAACGACCGTGGTATAGGTGACGAGATCCTTACGTGTCGGCCAAATGACCTTACGGAGCTCATTGACGACCTGCCGGTAGAAAAGGGCAGGCGAAGTGCGTGTCTTCTTTTCGCCACTAGGCTTGCCTGCGGTCTCGCCGCGCGTGTCGATCGCCACAGTCCTCACCTGATCTGTCGTATCCAACGCAGTTTGCGGCGCGCTTACACGCCTACTGTTGCGCGGACCGCACTCGCAGGGCACGAGGGACTCGAACCCCCAACCGCCGGTTTTGGAGACCGGTGCGCTACCAATTGCGCCAGTGCCCTATGTCGTCAACCACACTACCCTGATTGACTCACTGCCTGGACCGAACCGCACGTCGACATGCGGCGGTACGACCAGGCGAGAGTGTATCGGGGTAATGCCCGCCACGTCGAACCAGAACCTGATCGCCCAGGTCACGTGCACGTGGGAGCATGGAAACATGTCCACCCGACCCCGTGTCTCCACACGAATTTCCGCGATATCCGAGTCCGCGACACTCGCCGTGGACTCCAAGGCGAAGGCGATGAAGGCGGCCGGCCGCCCGGTCATCGGCTTCGGCGCGGGCGAGCCCGACTTCCCGACGCCCGGCTACATCGTCGAAGCAGCGGTCGAGGCGGCCCGCGATCCACGCTTCCACAAGTACACCCCGGCGGGCGGCCTGCCCGAGCTCAAGCAGGCGATCGCCGACAAGACGCGGCGCGACTCCGGCTACCAGGTCGAAGCGTCGCAGGTGCTGGTCACCAACGGCGGCAAGCAGGCCGTCTACGAGGCGTTCGCGACGCTGCTCGACCCGGGCGACGAGGTCCTGGTCGTGGCGCCCTACTGGACCACCTACCCGGAGGCGATCAAGCTCGCGGGCGGCGTCCAGGTGGACGTCGTCACCGACGAGACGACCGGCTACCTGGCAAGCGTGGAGCAGCTGGAGGCGGCGCGCACGGAGCGCACCAAGGTCCTGCTGTTCGTCTCACCGTCCAACCCGACGGGGGCCGTCTACTCGCGCGAGCAGACGGTGGCGATCGGCCGCTGGGCGGCCGAGCACGGCCTGTGGGTCGTCACCGACGAGATCTACGAGCACCTCGTGTACGGCGGCACCGAGTTCACCAGCATCGCCACGGCCGTCCCCGAGCTGGGCGACCGCGTCGTGATCCTGAACGGCGTGGCCAAGACCTACGCCATGACGGGCTGGCGGGTGGGCTGGATGATCGGCCCGGCCGACGTGGTCAAGGCGGCGACGAACATGCAGTCGCACGCCACGTCCAACGTGGCCAACGTGTCGCAGCGGGCGGCGCTGGCCGCGGTCGCGGGCGACCTGTCGGCGGTCGCGCGGATGCGCGAGGCGTTCGACCGCCGCCGTCAGACGATGGTCCGCATGCTCAACGAGATCCCGGGCGTGTTCTGCCCCGAGCCTCAGGGCGCGTTCTACGCCTACCCGTCGGTCAAGGAACTGCTGGGCAAGGAGCTGCGCGGCAGGCGTCCGCAGACCTCGGCCGAGCTGGCGGAGCTGATCCTGGAGGAGGCGGAGGTGGCGGTCGTCCCCGGCGAGGCGTTCGGCACTCCCGGCTACTTCAGGCTGTCGTACGCGCTGGGCGACGACGACCTGGTCGAGGGCGTCAGCCGCCTGTCCAAGCTGCTGTCAGAGGCGCACTGAGCCCGCGGGCGTCCCGCACCCGAGCGTGCGGGACGCCCGAGGTCAGCTGAGTGGTGTGACGCCGCCCACGATCCTGTTCAGCTCGGCGGCGAGTCCGGGCGTGGCGGTGACGAAGACGGCGGTGCCCGGCCGTTCGAGCCACATGAAGGCGCGCGTGCCGCCGGACGTCCGCCACCGCAGCGCGGGCTTGCCGTGGTAGGCGCCGAGGCTGGACCTGCGGACGAGTGTGGCGAACACCTCGGCCGAGCGGACCCCGCACACCACGCCGACCCGCACCTCCTCCCCGCCTCCCTTCCAGGCCCAGCCCTGCACCTTGAGTCGCTTCGTCAGCGAGGCGAGCCGGGTGAAGGCGCCCGTGCGGGTGAGCCCGTCGGGCAGGCGTGTGATGCCCACCGGGCCGGAGCCGCAGGTCAGCGTGGGCACCTCGGAGACCGACGGCGCCGGGGCCGCGGTCGGGATCGCCGGGACGGCGGTGCCGCACGCGGAGAGTGACAGGGTGCCGCATACGGCCAGGGACAGCATGAGCGACGGTGCCGTCAGGCGCCGCATCGACCCCCCATGACTCTTTGTGAATGCGCGGAGAAAAGGCCCTAGTTTCCTACAGGAGCCTCGACCGATGCGGCAATTGGCAGCAATTCTTCGCTGAGCGTCCGGCTCACCTTGATCCACGCGCCGGTGCCGGCGCGTTCCAGCCAGACGATCTCCTGGCCGCCGTCGGGGGTCTCGCCGACCATGGCGGGCTTGCCGCGGATCGTGCTGTTCCTGGCGTTCCGCAGCGGGTTGCGCGCTCGGTAGGTGTCCCAGTCGGCGGCGACCGTCCCGTGCTCGACCTGGGCCTCGACGACGCCGGCGGTGGAGGAGAACTTGGCCCAGCCGCCCTCGACTCCGGGCTCCGGCCTGATCACGCCGCCTCCGGTGCGTTCGAGCCCGGCGGGCAGGTAGGTGAGCCAGAAGTCGTCGGAGATGACCGCGAGGGTGGTTCGGCCCTGGGCCGGGGTGGGGCCGCTCACCCCTCCCCCGGCGAGTCCGGCGCCGACAGGGTCCACGACGGGTCCGGACGCCCCCGCGACGGCGGCGCGGTGGAGACGTCCGAAGCCCGAGGCGAAGAGGCCGTAGATGATGAGGACCGTGACACCGAGCGCGACTAACGCCAAGGCTCCGCGTCGCATCTGCCCGAGTTCCGGCCCGTCAGGGATCATGCACGGATGATCCCCTGTTTGACCCCGGTCGTACCGGGGCTTTACCCGACCGGTCAGGTCTCTTTCTGCTGCATTGCCCTTCCGGGCGCCGGCGTTAGCCTGGCGACGTTGGGGCTGTCGTCGCTGGCCAGGTGGCAAGATGTGGAAATGCCACGTCCGCTAGACACGCTGCCCAAGGCCCATCTGCACCTGCACTTCACCGGCTCGATGCGGCATTCGACGTTGATCGAGCTGGCCGGGGAGCAGGGTTTGCACCTGCCTGACGCGCTGGTCGAGGACTGGCCGCCGCGGTTGCGGGCCACCGACGAGCGCGGGTGGTTCCGGTTCCAGCGGCTGTACGACATCGCGCGGTCGGTGCTCAGCACGCCGGAGCACGTCTACCGGCTGCTGCGGGAGACGGCCGAGGACGAGGTCGCGGCGGGGTCGCGGTGGCTGGAGATCCAGGTCGACCCGTCGGGCTTCGCGCAGCGGTTCGGCGGGCTGACGGCCACGCTGGAACTGATGCTCGACGCGGCGGCGCAGGCCGCCCAGCGGGCGGACGTGGGCGTCGCGGTGGTGGTGGCGGCCAACCGCACCAAACATCCGCTGGACGCCAACACGCTCGCCCGGCTGGCCGCGCAGTTCGTGGGCCAGGGGGTCGTGGGGTTCGGGCTGTCCAACGACGAGCGGCGCGGAGAGGCCCGCGACTTCGAACGGGCGTTCAGGATCGCCAGGCGCGCCGGGCTGGTGGCCGTCCCGCACGGGGGCGAGTTGCTCGGGCCGCGCAGCATCGCGCAGTGCGTCGACGATCTCGGCGCCGACCGGGTGGGCCACGGCGTGCGGGCGGCCGAGGACGAGCGGCTGATGGAGCGGCTGGCCGACCGGCAGATCTGCTGCGAGGTGTGCCCGACGTCGAACGTGGGGCTGGGGGTGGCGGAGCGGGCCGCCGACGTGCCGCTGCGGCGGCTGTTCGACGCGGGGGTGCCGATCGCGCTGGGGGCCGACGACCCGCTGCTGTTCGGGTCGCGGCTGTTGCGGCAGTACGAGCTGGCCCGCGAGGTGTACGGGTTCGACGACGCGGAGGTGGCCGAGCTGGCGCGGCAGTCCGTGCGGGCGTCGGCGGCGCCGGAGCCGGTGCGCAAGGAGCTGCTGCAGGGCGTGGACGACTGGCTGGCCTCCCCGGAGTGAGGCGTGGCCGGGGCGTCAGCGGAGAGACCCGGCGATCCGGGCCGCGCGCTCCTTGGAGCCGGCGCCTTCCAGGCGGTAGCCGACCGTGCCGGCCTGCCAGATGAGGGTGGGCGCCGCCTGCCGCAGCGGCACCTGGGTGCCGTCCTCTCGCTGGATGTAGCCGAGCGGATGTGTACCTCCGAGCCACCAGCCGGTGCGTCCGGCGACCGTGACCTCCTCGGGCCAGGGCGGGCCCACGCTCTTGAAGAAGTACGGGCTCAGCCGCCCGTCGAACTGGTCGAGCCTGATGCCGCCCGGCCAGAACATCGACACGACCCTGCCCTGGTCGTTCACGGTCGCCCTCTCCGGTTCGCCGAGCTCGGCGGGGGTCCGGACGGGGAACGTCACCAGCCCGGCCACCTCGCCGGGCGGGACGGCCCGCTCGCCCGGCAGCGGCGCGGGGGTGGCAGGGGCGGGCGCGGGATCGCCGAACCGGAGCTCGATCCCGGCGTAGTGCAGGATCCGCACCACGGCGGCCCGTCCCTGGGGGGTGGCCGCGGTGATCGCCAC
>NZ_JBEXUP010000215.1:0-11437 GCF_040614375.1 Nonomuraea sp. NPDC005983 | reverse complement strand
CCGCGCCCGCCGCCGGCGAAGGCGCGCCTTGACCGTCGCGGCCAGCCCGGCCGGCGCCTGCGGCGCACGATGCGCCGCCCCGGAGAGGATGCGGCTCAGCTTGTCTTCCAGATCGGTCATCGCATGCTCCCGTGGGGCGCCGGTGAGGAGGAGAGGGAGGAACGCAACTTGTCCAGGCCCCGGGAGGCCTGGCTGCGCACGGTTCCGGGAGAGATGCCGAGCACCTTGGCGATCTCGGCGTCGCTGAGCTGTTCGTAGTAGCGCAGCACCAGCACGGCACGCTGTCTGCGGGGCAGCGCGGCCAGCTCTTCCCAGAGCCCCTGTTCCTCGTCGGGAGGGAAGACTTCGTGGTGAACCCGCTCCGGCGGCTCTCCGATGAGGTGTTCACGCCTGTGCCGCCGCCAGACGCTGATGTGTAACCGTGCCATCGTGGTTCGGGCGTAGCTGTGCGGGCTGTCCTTGCGTCTCACCCTCGGCCAGGCGCCACACAGCCGTACCAGAGCTTCCTGGACCAGGTCGGCGGCGTCATGAGGATTTCCGGTCAGGACGTATCCGTAGCGGAGCAGCGCGTCCGTCTGCTCTGCGACGAAGTCGTCGAAGCCGGGTTCGTCATCCACTTGTAGTCCCTTCGGTAGTCACGTCCCAGACGGCCGAAGGGACGAAGATGTTGCATCGCTCGGCGAATGTTTTCTCGGGGTCTGGGGGACTATCCGGCCGGATTGAACGACAAGCCTCCGCCGGAGGTCAGGCAGCGTTGCGAAGGGGCATGGGTGGATGGGCGCCCAGGACGAATACGACCCCTCTCGGCGGGCGCCGGCGAGCTGGAGGAGGAGCACCTTCTCGCCGGGTACCTGCGCGATTCCCGCGGACTCGGGGACTGAGGGCGAGGGTGCTGAGGCTGTCGCGGGGACGATCAGCGGCGGCGCAGTGACGGGTCGAGCAGCGCGGGCGGGGTGTCGTTCTTTTCGTGTGCGGCGAGGTCGATGCCGGGGGCGACGACGGCGTCGATGGCGTCGAGTACGTCGGCGGAGAGCGTGGTGTCTGCGGCGGCGAGTTGCGAGTGCAGGTGGTCCAGCGTGCGGGGGCCGATGAGCGCGCTGGTCACGGCGGGGTGCGCTGTAACGAAGCCGAGCGCGAGCTGGATCATCGTCAGGCCGGCCTCGTCGGCGACCTTGGCCAGCTGCTCGACGGCGTCGAGCCTGGCCTGGTTGGAGGGGATGGTGGTGTCGAAGCGTTGCGGCATGAACGTTGAGCGGCTGGTGGTGATTGCCCGGCCTTCGCGGATCGCGCCTGACAGCCAGCCCGAGGCCAGCGGGCTCCATGCCAGCACGCCGAGCCCGTACTGCTCGGTCACGGGCAGGATGTGGGTCTCGATCCCGCGCTGCAGGATCGAGTAGCTGGGCTGTTCGGTGACGTAGCGGCTCAGGTGGTGCTCGCGGGCGGCCCACTGGGCCTGCACGATGCGGTAGGCGGGGAAGGTCGAGGAGCCGAAGTAGCGGATCTTTCCCGCGCGTTGCAGGTCGGTCAGGGCCGACAGGGTCTCCTCGTCGCTGGTGTTCGGGTCCCATCGGTGGATCTGGTAGAGGTCGACGCGGTCGGTGCCGAGGCGGCGCAGGCTGTCCTCCAGCGCGGTGACCAGCCAGCGGCGCGAGCTGCCCTGATGGTTGCGCTCGTCGCTCATCGGCATGGTCGCCTTCGTGGCCAGCACGACGTCGTCGCGGCGGCCCGCGATGGCTTTGCCGACCATCTCTTCCGACTGGCCGCCGCTGTAGATGTCGGCGGTGTCGATGAGGTTGATCCCGGTCTTCAGGGCGGCGTCGACGATGGCGGTGGCCTCGTCCTGGGTGGTGCGCCCGATCTTTCCGAAGTTCATCGCGCCGAGCGCGAGGGCGCTGACCTGCACGCCTGTGCGGCCCAAGGTGCGGTACTGCATGACCGTGTCTCCTCATTGCGGGTGAAGCGTGGTGTATTGCATGGCTTGGCTATCAGGCCCCTGCTCTGGCATCATAGCCAAAGCGGAACCTCGTTCCGGAACGATACGGAACACGGTTCCGCTTTTGCAAGCGGCGGCGGAGGGAGCGGCGTGGTGAACGACAGAAACGAGGTCACGGGGCAGGCGGCCGCGTCCAAGCGGAAGGACGCCCGGCGCAACCAGGAAACCCTCCTCAACGCGGCCGCCGCGGTCTTCGTCACGTCAGGCGTGAACGCCCCCGTACGCGACATCGCGGCCAAGGCCGGCGTCGGGCTGGGCACGATCTACCGCCACTTCCCGACGCGAGCGGACCTCATCATCGCCGTCTACCGGCACCAGGTCGACGCCTGCGCCGAGGCCGGGCCGGCCCTGCTGGCGACCAGCCTTTCGCCGCACGCCGCACTAGGGCAGTGGATCAACCTCTTCGTCGATTTCCTGGTCACCAAGCACGGACTCGCTGCCGTGCTGCGGTCCGACAACTCCGACTTCGAGGCGCTGCACGCCTACTTCCTCGACCGCCTCGTACCCGTCTGCACCGAGCTGCTCGAAGCCGCAGCCGTCGCCGGCGAGATCCGCCCCGACATCGATGCGTACGAGCTCATGCGCGGCGTCGGCAACCTCTGCATCGGCGCGGATAGCGACCCCCGCTACGACGCACGCCACATGGTCGAACTCCTCATCGCAGGGCTATGCCGACCACACCACTGACCTCGGCTTGCAGGGTGACGTTGGGATGCAGTGACAGCCGTGCGTGGCCGCCGGGGTAGCAGGTGGTGCCTTCAGGCCAGGAGCCCCAGGGGGTTCGGGGTTTCCCAGGCCGTCAGATGCCGACCTGCTTCTGGCGCGTGAAGTGCCCATATTTCGCCTGCAGTTCATCTTTTCGACATCCATCGGTCCGATTGCTCGGTTGATCGTGATCAACCAAATCAGCCGAACGACCGGCAGGGTGATGCACTTGCGCGAAAATCCCCAAATCGGCGGAGCATCTAACGTAAGTCGTCCGGCAAGGTGCTGGGCGCCATGGCGCTCCACGGGTTCGACCACGGTTCGTCGATGGCGATCCCCGGCCAGTACGCGTACCTCTCTTACGGTGGTCCGCCTGCCAAGCCCTCGGACCCGGCCAAGCCGTCCTACCTGGTCCGTCTCGACATGAACAAGGCCGGGGGTTCGGTCGAGGAGGTGTACCGGACGAGAGCGGGCGAGTCGCTGTCCGGTCGCGAACCTCAGGGAATGGCGATCTGGCGATCGTCGAGCGGCCCGCGCCTCGCGTTCGGCTTCTCCAGCAAGATCAGTGGCAGTCCTGACCAGTTCCGGGCGACCGTCTTCTACAAGAGCGACCTCACCAGGTAAAACGTCCGCCGCTATGTCAAGCCCTCCCCGGAGGCGATCGCTGAGCTCACCAGCCTGCTCGCGCCTGGTGCCACCCGGCGCTGACCTTTCTTCAGGCCGAGAGTGGTGGTTCCTGCCAATCCGGGTTGTGCGCGCACGCGGCCGCCAACTCGTCCAGAGACACGTGCAGCGCTGAGGCCAGGGCCGCGATGGTGAAAAAGGCCGGGGTCGGGGCCCTGCCGGTTTCGATCTTGCGCAGGGTCTCGGCGGAGACTCCTGCTGCGGCGGCAACCTCCGCCATGCTCCGGCTGCCGCGTGCCTGACGCAGCAGCGAGCCGAACCGCTCGCCGCGTTCCCGTTCCCATGGAGTCAAAGAAGTCCTCACCATGACCGTGATACTAATACCGGTATAAGTGACCTCGAGCTGATCGACGCCACCCAACAGGCCCTCGACGCCGGCATCGCTGCCGCTCAGGTCGGCGGTCCACTCGTAGGCGTAGCCGACCGCACCGCACCGCACCGCACCGGAGGCCGGGCTCGCTCAGGTGTACGGCGGCGGGAAGGGGAGGCCGGTCACAGGTTCAACTCCGGGCGGTGCGGGGCGGTAGGACGGCTGCGCGCCGCCACGCGGCGCCGCGCAGCAGACGAAGCCCGTTGAGGCCGACGATGACGGTGGAACCCTCGTGGCCTGCCACGCCGAGCGGCAGGGGCAGGTCACCGAACAGGTCCCAGGCCACCAGGACGGCGATGAAGGTGGCGGCGATGACGAGGTTGGCCACGACCAGACGGCGGGCCCGCCGGGCCAGGGTGATCACGGTGGGCACGGTGGCGAGCTCGTCGCGGGTGATCACCGCGTCGGCGGTGGCCAGGGCGAGGTCGGAGCCGGCGCGGCCCATGGCGATGCCGGTGTGCGCGGCGGCCAGGGCGGGGGCGTCGTTGACGCCGTCGCCGACCAGCGCCACCCGCGTGCCCTGGTCCTGCAGTTCGCGTACCGCCTTCACCTTGTGCTCGGGGAGCAGGCCCGCGCGGACGTCGGCGATGCCCACCTGGGCGGCCAGCCGTTGCGCCGCGCGCGGGTTGTCGCCGGTCAGCACCACCGGCGCGGCCGTGGTCACGGCGGTCACGTGCGCGATCGCCGCGGCAGCGCCGGGCCGCACCCGGTCGGCCAGGGCGAGCACTCCGGCCGGCCGGCCGTCCACGCGCACCAGCACGGCGGTGTGCCCGCCGTCCTCGAGAGCGGTGACGATGTCGTCGCCGCCGTCGAGGAGGTGGGCGGGACTGCCGACCTCCACGAGCCGGCCGCCGACCCGGGCGCGGACGCCGCGTCCCGGCATCGACTCGAACTCCTCGGCGAGGGGCAGCGGCAGGCCGGACTCGCGGGCCGCCCGGACCACGGCGCGGCCCAGCGGATGTTCGGAGCCCTCCTCGGCAACGGCGGCCAGGGCGAGGATCTCGTCCTCCTTCAGGCCGGCGCCCGGCAGCACCCGCACGTGGGCGAGGTGGGGCCGGCCCTCGGTCAGCGTGCCCGTCTTGTCGAAGGCCACCTGGGTGACGGTGCCGAGCTGCTCCATCACCACGGCGGACTTGACCAGCACCCCGTGGCGGCCCGCGGTGGCGATGGCGGCCAGCAGCGGCGGCATGGTGGCCAGCACCACCGCGCACGGCGATGCGACGATCATGAAGGTCATCGCGCGCGGCAGGCTGTCCTGCAGCGCTGCTCCCCACAGCAGCGGGACGGCGAACAGCGCCAGGGTGGCGGCGACCATGACGATGGAGTAGCGCTGCTCGACCTTCTCGATGAACAGCTGGGTGCGCGCCTTGGTGGCGCTGGCCTGCTCGACCATGGCCACGATGCGGGCGATCACCGTCTCGGCGGCCGGACGCGTCACCCGCACCCGCAGCACGCCGGTGCCGTTCACGGTGCCGGCGAACACCTCGTCGCCCAGCTGCTTGTCCACCGGCAGGCTCTCGCCGGTGATGCTCGCCTGGTCGACCGCGCTGGTTCCGGCGATGACCTGGCCGTCGGCGCCGACCCGTTCCCCGGGCCGGACCAGGATCACCCCGCCGACCTCCAGCGTGGCTGCCTCGACGATCTCCTCGCCGTCCGCGGTCAGGCGGGTGGCCCGCTCGGGCGCCAGATCCAGCAGGCCGCGCACCGAGTCCTCGGTCCGTTTGGTGGCCACGGCCTCCAGCGCGCCGGAGGTGGCGAAGATGACGATGAGCAGCGCGCCGTCGAAGACCTGCCCGATCGCGGCGGCGCCGATCGCCGCGGCGACCATCAGCAGGTCCACGTCGAGGGTTCTGTCGCGCAGCGCCTTCAGACCCGCCAGGCCGGGTTCCCAGCCGCCTGCCGCGTAGCAGGCCAGGTACAGGCCCCACCACAGCCACGGTGGCGCCGCGGCCAACTGGCAGAGGCCGCCGGCGGCGAACAACGCGGTGGCGGCCGCGGCCCAGCGCACCTCCGGCAGCGACCACGTCCCGCCCCGCCATGATGACGCGACCGGGGCGGGCCCGGTGTCGAGGGCTGGGGCGTCGTTCAGTTCTGCAATCACATGGGCATCGTATATGCGCATGCACGCAGATACGCAAGTAGCGAGGTTCGCGGCTATGCTGGCGGTATGCACACGTCGCTGCCGGACTTCGACATGCCCAACGAGGAACAGGTGCACCTGGCCGCCGAGTCGTTTCGGCTGCTGTCCGATCCCACCCGCATCAAGATCCTTTGGGCGCTGCTGCAGGGCGAGTCGTCCGTCGCCTGCCTGGCCGAACTCGCCGACGCCGCCCCCACCGCCGTCAGTCAGCACCTGGCCAAGCTGCGCCTGGCCGGGCTGGTCAAAGGACGTCGCGAGGGCACCTTCGTCTACTACAAGGCCGCCGACGAGCACGTCCTCCGGTTGCTGACCGAGGGCCTCTACCACGCCGGCCACGTCGACCTGTCCACGTCACAGCCGGACCCTGTCGTGTGACGGAGCCGGCCGTCCCGTTCCTCCGTGTCCGCGCCGCCTGGCGGGCGAATGTCAGCGAGCCGTTCGGTGAGTTGTCGACTCTGCGTAATGTCCGAGTTGTTGGGCTATGTGGAGAATCGGGCCATGCGTAAATCTTCCGCCGCTGTCGCCGCGCTGATGGCAGCCCTGGTCGCCGGCACCGTCACTCCCGCGTCGGCCGACGCCCCGGGGACCCGCGGCCCCTCCCTCAGCTTCGCCCTCCTCGGCGACACCCCGTACGGCGCCGACCAGCGAGCCTCGTTCCCCGCGCTGGTCGACGCGGTGAACGCCGACCCGGACGTCCGCTTCGTCCTGCACGCCGGTGACGTCAAGGACGGCGGGTCCACCTGCGACGACGCCCGCTTCGCCGACCTGGCCAAGCTGTTCGGCACCTTCGACGACCCGTTCGTGCTGACCCCGGGCGACAACGAGTGGACCGACTGCCACCGCACCGCGGCGGGCGGCTACGTGCCGACCGAGCGGCTGGACGCGGTCCGCACGTTCTTCTACCCGAAGGCCGGCCACACGCTCGGCCGCCACCCGATGGGCGTGCGGACCCAGGCGTCCGACGCCCGGCACAGCGCCTACAAGGAGAACGTGCTGCTCCGCCGTCAGGGCGTCGTGTTCGCCACCGTGCACGTGGTCGGCAGCGAGAACGACCTGGCGCCGTGGTCACAGCTGCCGGGCGGCGACCGTCCGGACCTGCGGCTGGCCGAGTTCGAGGCGCGCAAGGCGGCGGCCCTCGACTGGATCGACACCGCCTTCGACACCGCGCGCCAGACGAACGCCCCCGGCGTGCTGCTCATGATGCAGGCCGAGCCGACCGACACCCCGGGATTCGCCGAGATCCGCGCCCGGATCACCGACCGTGCC
Source organism: Nonomuraea sp. NPDC005983 (assembly GCF_040614375.1). NCBI lineage: Bacteria > Bacillati > Actinomycetota > Actinomycetes > Streptosporangiales > Streptosporangiaceae > Nonomuraea > Nonomuraea sp. NPDC005983. Next base: position 4,279 of record NZ_JBEXUP010000215.1, on the reverse strand, counting down.
AAGGCGTACGGCAAGCCGGTCCTGCTGGTGCACGGTGACGAGCACGTGTACGAGGTGGAGACCGGCTACGCGGGCGTCCCCAACCTGACGAGGCTGGAGACCTACGGCGTCACGGCGACCCAGTGGTTGCGCGTCACGGTCGAGCCCCGCTCGCGCGCCGTGTTCTCCTGGCAGCCTCAGACCGTGCCCGCCTCCTGAGGCCCCGTCGTCCAGTCGTGTGCGGTGGCGCGCCGTGGGCCGGCGTGCCGCCGGGCGAGCCCGCGCGGACGGGCCTCGACCGGCTCACCGGCCCCTACCCGACCGCCCCGGAGCCGCCCAAGCCCGCCGGCCCCTGACCGCTCGACCCGGCCCCGGTCACGCGTCGCGCAGCCGGAGCAGCAGCCCGCCGCCCAGGAGCGCCGCGCCGGCCCAGGCGGCGAGCACGCCCAGTCCCGCCCACGGGCTGAGGGGCAGGACGGACAGATGGGTGGTGGCCTGGACGGCGAGCCCGGCGTTCATCGGCGAGATCCGCCAGAGCAGCACCTGCCAGCCCGGGTCGGAGACCATGACGGGCAGGACCGACAGGACGTAGAGCAGGCCGAACACGACCCCGATGGAGGTGGCGGAGTCCCGCACGGCGACGGCGACGCCGAGGCTGAGCAGGGCGACCAGCGCGAGGTAGAGCACCGAGCCGGCCGCGGCCCGGAGCGTCGGCCCGTCGGCCAGCGACAGCGGCGCGAAGCCGTTCCCGGGAGTGAAGCCGTTGCCGGGCAGGATGAGCCGCCCGGCCAGCACCGACCCGAGCACGGCGAGGGTCCCCGCCGCCAGCGTGACGCCGGTGAGGACGACGGCCTTGGCCGCCAGGACGGAGGCCCGGCGCGGCATCGCCGCCAGGGTGGTGCGGATCATGCCGGTGCCGTACTCGCCGCTGATCGCCAGCACGGCCAGGATGACGACGACCGCCTGCCCCGCCTGCACCCCCATGAGGCTGAGCTTCGGGACGTCGTAGTCGCACCCCGCCGTCCGGCAGGACACCGTCGCGGCGGCCGCGGCGCCCAACGCCGCAGTCAGCGCGACGACGGCGAGCAACAGCCGGCCGGTGCCCGGCGCGGTGCGGAACTTGGTCCACTCGGCGTGCAGTTCTCGTCTCACGCGTCCCTCCGGCGCAGCTGGACGACGGCCAGGCCGAGAGCGAGCGCGGCGTAGCCGCAGAGCACGGCGAGCCCGGCCCATGGCGCGAGCGGGTAGTAGCCGCCCTGCGGGCTGTAGTAGCCGAGCACGTGCGCGTACTCCGGGATGCTCTGCTGGATCGCGAACCCGGCCGCCGGGGTGAGCCGCAGGAGCCACTGCGACACGCCCACGGGCAGGACGGAGGCGGTCGCGAGGACGTGAGGCACGACGACGACCGCGATGGCGGCGGTGACCGCCGCAGCGCTGTTCCGGAACAGGGCGCCGAGGGCCAGGGCGAAGACGGCGACGACGGCGAGCAGCGCCGCCGTGCCGGCCACGACCCGCACCTCGGTGAGCGTGCTCACCGGGAGGACCTGGTTGCCGTTGGAGCGCAGGATCCGCGTGCCGATCGGGACGACCGCGCCGGTGGCGGCCAGCCCGGCGACGAAGGTCACCGCGCCGACGATCACCGCCTTGGCGGCCAGCATCCGGCCGCGCCGCGGGCTGGCGAGCAGGCTGGTGCGGATCAGGCCCCGCCGGTACTCGGCGGTGATGAACAGCACCGCCACCACGATCACCACGATCAGCCCGGCCAGCATGCCGGACAGGGTGCTCTCGATGTTCATGCCTTCGGTGCTCGGCCCGATGTCGCCGACCCCGGTGACGGTGAACGTGTCGCCGGACCGGGTGAACCGCCCCGGATGATGGGGCTGCCCGTCGGCCTCGTAGACGACCCCCACGTCGTCGTGGGCCCACATGCCGCCGGTCGCCTTGCCTTGCAGGCTGACCTGGTCGAAGGCGGCGGTGGTCTCGGAGAAGCGCACTGCTACGACGGCCCCGCCGAGATCGCCCTGGGTCACCGTCATGGCACCCGGGGAGGCGGCGAACAGCCCGATCCGTACCGTGGCCGGCAGCCCGGCCAGGACGGCGGTGCCGACCTTGGTCCACTGCCGGCCGTCGGCGGACTCGTAGCCGGTGAGGGTGTCGCCGGAGCGGGTCAGCCGCAGCCAGCGCGGCGACTCCTTCGAGACGCCGCCCGGCCGTCCGGCGACGTCGTGGGTGAAGTTGTCCTGCATCCGCACGCCGTGCTCACCGGTGATCATGACCGCCGCGTAGGCGGAGCCCTGCCGGACGCCGTCCTTGACCATGACCCCGGCCTTCGCCCACGGTACGACTCCGGACGCGACCCGCCGGACCCCCGGTTGCGCGTCCGGCAGGCGCTTCTCGCCGGTCATGGAGTTCACCCGGACGGTGACGCTGCCGTCTCCGTCGAGCGGCTGGTGGACGAAGTAGAAGTGATCTGTCACCGCTTCCCCGCCCGGCCCCACGGGCACGGCGGGGCAGGCGTCGCTCGGACCGCCGCACGAGGTGTGGCTGCCCGACGCGGACAGCAGCCCGAGCAGCACGATGACCAGCGTCGCGACCGCCATGCCGAGCACCCAGCCGCGGACGCTCCTGAACTTGGTCCACTCCGCGCGCAGCAGTTGCGCCAAGCCGTCGCGCCCGGCCCGCAGGCCCGAGCGGTACGGGGCGCCGGTGGTCGCGCCGGGGGGCGCGCCGGTGGTCATCGTGCCGCCTCCTGCCCGGCTTCCGCAGCGGCGCGGAACTCGACCGCGTCCCGGGTGAGGTCCATGTACGCCTCCTCCAGCGTCGCGCGGTGGGCGGCCACCTCGGAGAACGGCACCGCGCTCCGGTTGAGGAGCGCCACGACGTGCTCGGCGGCCAGTCCGGAGACGGTGAGCGTGTCGCGGTCGGTCGCGGCCACGGTGGCGCCGGCCTGCGCCAGTACGCTCATCGCCGCCGACCGCGCCGTGGTGCGCAGCGTGACCCGGCCCCGGGACACGGTCGCGATCAGCTCGGCCACGCCAGTGTCGGCGACGACCCGGCCGCGGCCCACCACCACGAGATGGCCGGCAGTGTCCTGGAGCTCGCTCATCAGGTGGCTGGACACCAGCACGGCGCGGCCCTCGGCGGCCAGCGACCGCAGGAAGCCGCGGATCCACACGATGCCCTCCGGATCCAGGCCGTTGACCGGCTCGTCCAGCATGAGCACCGGCGGGTCACCGAGCAGCGCGGCGGCGATCCCGAGCCGCTGCCGCATGCCCAGCGAGTAGCCGCCCGCCCTCCGCCGGGCCGCCGACTCCAGCCCCACCAGCCCGATCACCTCGTCGACCCGCCTGGACGGCAGGCCCTGGGAGTGGGCCAGCCACAGCAGATGGTTGCGGGCGGTGCGGCTCGGCTGGAGCGCGGCGGCGTCCAGCAGCGCCCCGATGTGCCGCAGCGGGTGTCGCAGGCTCCGGTACGGCCGCCCGCCGATCAACGCCCGGCCCTCGTCGGCCGCGTCCAGGCCGAGGATCACCCGCATCGTGGTGGACTTTCCTGCGCCGTTGGGGCCGACGAAGCCGGTGACCTGCCCTGGCCGCACGGTGAACGACATCCCGTCCAGCGCCGTGGTCTGCCCGAACCGCTTGCGCAGTCCGGACACTTCGATGGTCGCTTCCATGCCAGGCAGAGTAGGCAACGGCGAAAGCGCAGGTCGTCACGCGGCGGAGCGATCTTCGCGGTCCCTGGTGTGAGGGACGTCCCATCGCTCACGCGAGGGATGCCAGGATTCCGGACAACCGCGACAATGGCCTGCGTGGATCGAGTGCATGACCGGCCAGGTGGATGGGCCTCCGGGGGGCGGAGGGCCGCCGCGGTTCCCCACGCGCCCGTCGTGGCCGGCGCGCTGCTGGCGTTGCTCGCGCTGGCCGAGTCGCTCGCGCACGCCCGCACCACCCCGTTGGCGTACGCGTTCGGCCACACCGTGAGCCGGCCGGTGGGCGAGACGGTCGCGCACCTCGGCGGCCCGCCTCCGGTGGCAGGTCCGGGCGCGGCGCTGTACTACGTGGTGTTCGGCCTGCTCGGCCTGGCCGCCACGCTGCCGATCGCGCTGCTGTGGGCGCAACCGGCCGCGGCGGCCGCAGTCGTCTCCGCGACGAGCCTGCTGTCGGCCGCCGCCTTCCAGACGCTGACCGTGGCGGGCGTCGCCGCGGTCGGCCTCGAAGGATTTGATCAGCTCGTCCCAGTAGGGTCGCGTGCCCTCGGTGTACTGGGCGACGACCAGCTTGATGGAGTGCTGCTCGCCGCC
>NZ_JBEXUP010000214.1:0-11571 GCF_040614375.1 Nonomuraea sp. NPDC005983 | reverse complement strand
GATCTGGCGCCGCGGCCGCGAACGCGGGCAGGTCGCCGTTCGGCCCGGTCGGCGTGGTGGTCGGCGCCACGCTGCCCGCGCTCGACCACCCGCTCGACGCACTGAACGGCCCCATCCTCGCGCCAGGCCTGGGCGCGCAGGGGGCCTCCCCGGCCGACCTGGCGCGCCTGTTCGCCCCGGTGCGGCACGCGGTGATCCCCTCGGTCTCCCGGGACGTGCTGGCCGACCCGGCCCGGGTCCGCACCAGGACCCTGCAGTACCGCGACGCCTGCGCGAGCGAGCTAGCCGACTGACGCGGCCACGGCGCGGTTGACCGCCGCCATGACGGCCCGCACCGACGCCGTCAGCACGGACGTGTCGCGCCCCGCCGCCCAGCATGTGGCCTGGCCGACCCGGCACTCCACGTAGGCGACGGCCTGGCTGTCGGGCCCCGGGGCGGTGGCGTGCTGGGCGTAGTGCAGGATGTCCGCGGCGATCCCGGCGCCGGCCAGCGCCTCGGTGAGCGCCGACAAAGGCCCGTTGCCGGTGCCGCGCAGCTCGCCCCCGTCCACGTGCGGGGTTCCCTGGACGGTGGCGGTGAACTCGTGCCTGCCGGGAGCGGTCTCGGACGTGGTCCAGCCGGCCAGAGTCAGCGGCCCGTGCTCACCGGGCGCCACGTAGGTGGCGTCGAAGAGCTCCAGCAGCTGGTCCGGGGTGATCTCCTCGCCGCTGCCGTCGGTGGCCCGCTGCACGACGGACGCGAAGTCGATCCGCATCCGGCGCGGCAGGTCCAGCCCGTGCCGCGACTGCAGCAGGTAGCCGATCCCGCCCTTGCCCGACTGGCTGTTCACCCTGATGACGGCCTCGTAGTCGCGCCCCACGTCCGCCGGGTCGATCGGCAGGTACGGCACCGCCCACGGCGCCCGCTCCACCGGGACGCCCAGGTCGGCGGCCCGCTTGGCGTGGTGGGCCAGGCCCTTGCTGATGGCGTCCTGGTGGGTGCCGGAGAAGGCGGTGTAGACGAGGTCCCCCGCGTACGGGTGGCGGTCGTGGACGGGGAGCCGGTTGCAGTGCTCGACCGTCCGCCGGATCTCGTCGATGTCGGAGAAGTCCACCATCGGGTCGACGCCCTGCGCGTGCAGGTTGAGCGCGAGCGTGACCAGGTCGACGTTGCCGGTGCGCTCGCCGTTGCCGAACAGGCAGCCCTCCACCCGCTGCGCCCCGGCCAGCAGTGCCAGCTCCGCGCACGCCACCCCGGTGCCGCGGTCGTTGTGCGGATGCACCGACAGGATGACCGAGTCGCGGCGGGCGAGGTTTCGGTGCATGTACTCGATCTGGTCGGCGTAGATGTTCGGGGTGCCGATCTCGACCGTGGCCGGCAGGTTGTGGATCACCGGGCGGTCGGGGGCGGCGTCCCAGAGCGCGGTCAGCTCGTCGCACACGTCCAGGACGTAGTCGGGCTCGGTCAGGTTGAACACCTCGGGCGAGAACTGGTAGCGCACTGGCGGCCCCGGCCGGGCGTCGGCCAGCCTGGCGATGTGCTCGGCGGCGCGGCGGATGAGCGCGCGCAGCTCGTCCCTGCCGTGGCCGAGCACGACGTCCCGCCAGGTGGGGGCGGTCGCGGTGTAGAGGTGGACGACCACGCGCGGCAGCCCCTCGACGGAGGCGAACGTCCGCTCGATCAGGTCGGCTCTGGCGGCGGTGAACACCACCACCGTGACGTCCTCGGGCACCACGCCGGGCTCGGCCAGGTGCCTGACGAAGTCGAAGTCGGTCTGGCTGGCCGACGGGTAGCCGACCTCGATCTCCTTGAAGCCCATGGTCACGAGCAGGTCGAACATGCGGCGTTTGCGCGCCGGGTCCATCGGCTCGGCCAGCGCCTGGTTGCCGTCGCGCAGGTCGACCGGCACCCACAGCGGCGCCCGCTCGATCCGTCTGGACGGCCAGCCGCGCCCGGTCAGCGGCACCTCGACGCGCTCGTGGGCGGGCCGGTAGCGGTGGTACGGCATGGAGCTGGAGCGCTGCCGGTTCCAGCGCGGCGCGTCGGCGGGCACGGGCCCCTGGGGAGTCTGCATGAAAGGTCCTTCTCTGTGGTCGTCCGGGGTGGTCGTACGGGGTCGACCGGCAGCACGAGCCCGCCGCGGCGGGGTGCCGGTCGAGTCAGGCCCCGCCGCGGCGGCCGAGAAGGAGACCGCGGGACGTCATGGCGGCTAGACTAACCACACCACAGGTCCTCAGACAACCTGAGAGGTTGATATGCCGCTCGGCACCCTCCGTCCCAGCCCGCTCGTCGAGCAGGCCACCGACCACCTGCGCGAGCAGATCACCGGCGGGCACTGGCCGGTCGGCACGAAGCTGCCCGGGGAGAACGCGCTGGCCAAGACGCTCGGGGTGGGCCGCTCGACGGTCCGCGAGGCGTTGCGGGCGCTGGCGGGCGCCGGGCTGGTGCAGGCCCGCCAGGGGTCGGGGGTGTTCGTGGTGGCGACCGTCCCCGCCGAGGACTGGCCCGCGCGGCTGCGCCGGGCGGCGATCACGGACGTCTACGAGGTCCGCCTGATCGTCGAGACCCAGGCGGCCAGACTGGCGGCCGCCCGCCGCACCGACGATGACGTCACGGCCTTGGAGTCCGCCCTGCGCGCCCGCCGGGACGCGGCGGCCGGCGACACAGCCGCCGACGACGCAGCCGGCAACGCGGCCTTCGTCGACGCCGACATCGCGCTGCACGCGATGGTCGTCGCCGCCGCCCGCAACCCCGTCCTGTCGGACCTGTTCGGCGAGTTCGCCCCCGTGCTCCGCGAACACCTCATCGACCTGGTGGACCTCCTGGGCCTGCGCGCGCACGACCCCAACCCGGGCGACGAGGCGCACGCCGGCCTGGTGGCGGCCATCGCGCGTGGCGACGCCGACGCGGCGGGCGACATCCTCCACGCCGAACTGGCGCAGACCCTCGCCCACCTGCAACGCACCTGACCCGGGCCGAGGGCGCCGCGCGGGAGACCCACGAGGAGACGGGCCACGCGGTGACCGCGGCGGATCTCGGCGACGCGGTCGCGGTCAACGAGGGCGAGTGGTCGATCAAAGGCCACCGCTACGGGCCCTGAGCGAAACGCCTCCGGCCGCCAGGCGTTCTGCCACGGCGGCCGGGGGCGCGTCAGGCGAGGAAGTCCTCGATCTCCGCGCGGGTGGGCATCGACGTGCTCGCGCCCTCCCGCTGCACCGACAGGGCGGCGGCGGCCGAGGCGAAGCGGAGGCACTCCGCCGGAGCCCGGCCCTGCGCGCGGGCCACGGCGAACGCGCCCACGAACGTGTCTCCGGCCGCCGTGGTGTCGACCGCCTTCACCCGCACGGCCGGCTCGCGCAGCCGCTCGCCCGAGCGGGACGCATAGAGCGCGCCCTCCGAGCCCAGTGTGATCAGCACCTCCGGCACCCGCTTGAGCAGCGCGTCGGCCGCCGCGTCCGGGTCGGTGACGCCGGTGATGGCGGCGGCCTCGTGCTCGTTCGGGACGAGCACCGTGACCGCGTCGAGCAGCTCGTCCGGAAGCGGCTGCGCGGGCGCCGGCGTGAGGATGACCGGCACGTCCGCGGCCCGCCCCGCCCGGGCGGCGGCGACGACCGCCTCCATGGGCAGTTCGAGCTGGAGCAGCAGCGCCTGGGACGCGGCGATCACCGCGCGGTCCTCGTCGGTGAGCCCGGTGACGGTGCCGTTCGCGCCGGGGACCACGATGATCGAGTTGCCGCCGGCGTCGTCGACCACGATGTGCGCGATGCCGCTGGGGCCGGGCACCCGGCGCAGCCGCTCGACGTCCACGCCCGCCTCGGCCAGGGTGGCGCGCATCTCCGTGCCGAACCCGTCGTCGCCCACCGCGCCCAGGAAGCTGACGGGCGTGCCCGCCCGGGCGGCGGCGATCGCCTGGTTCGCCCCCTTCCCGCCGGGCACGGTGCGGAACTCCCGCCCCGTGACGGTCTCTCCCCGCTTGGGGGCCTGCGATACGTACGCGACGAGATCCATGTTCGCGCTGCCGAAGACCGAGATCATGCCCCCATCATCTCCTGCGTGCGTCGGGCCAGCTCAGCCAGCCCTATGCCGTCGAAGCCGGTCAAGCTGCTGGCCAGACTGTCGCGCATGCGCCACTGGTCGGGGACCCCGCCGTTGAGCGCGCCCGCGATCGACCCGGCCGTGGCCCCGGCCGAGTCGGTGTCCCAGCCTCCGGCGACCGCTCCGGCGATGGACGCGGTGAAGTCGCCGCGCCCGTGCACGAGCGTGGCCGCGACCAGCGCGGCGTTGTTGACGGTGTGCACCCAGTGCAGGTCGCCGTGGCGCTGGTGGAGCAGGTCGATCACCCGCTCGAAGTCCGGCTCGCGGGAGGCGTCCTCGACCGCCTGACGGACGGCCCGGTACAGCCGGGAGCGTGGCGGCACCACCGACAGCCCCGCCTCGACCACCTCCTCCACCGAGCCGGCGACCAGCGAGGACGCGCACATGGCGGCGACGAACATGGCCCCGTAGACGCCGTTCGCGGTGTGCGTGAGCCGGGCGTCGCGCCAGGCGAACTCGGCCGCGGTGGCCGGGTCGCCCGGGTTGACCCAGCCGTACACGTCCGTCCTGATCAGCGCGCCGATCCACTCACGGAACGGGTTGCGGTGGGTGGCCGTCTCCGGCGGCTCGACGCCGTTGAGCAGGTTGCGGTACGCCACCCGCTCGGCGGTGAACGTGCGCCCGGCGGGCAGCTCGTCCAGCCAGAGTTTGGCCACGTCGTCGGTGGTGAAGCCGCGGCCGTGCCGCTCCAGCACCGACAGGGCGAGCAGCGGGTAGTTCAGGTCGTCGTCCTCGGGGACGCCGTCGATGTTCTCGGCGAGGGAGTTGACGGCGCTGCGCCGGTTCCACGGCCACCGCTCGGCGACGTCGCCGGGGAGTCCTTCGGCGGTGAACCAGCCGCGGATGGGCCAGTTGCCGGTGGCTTCGGCGATCTGGCGGATGCCCTCGCGCGGGATCTTCTCCACCGGCTTGCCCAGCACGCACCCGGCGGCCCGGCCCAGCCAGGCGCCGAGCACCCGCGCCGGATCCACCGAGGACGCTTCGCGCCCCCTTTCCGGCCAGTCCGGGCAGGCGTCGATGACGGCCGCCAGTTCGGACGGCTCGTCCAGCGGCGACGGGATGCCGGCCAGCTCGTCCAGCAGCTGCTCGGCCAGGGGTCGCAGTTTCAGCGCGCCGGGCTCCGAGGCTCCGGCGCGCGGGGGCGCGTCGTGCCCTCCGGCCGCGTGCCACCGGGCGGCGATCTCGCGGACGTCCCTGCCGTCCTCGACGGCCTGGCGGAGCTCGTGCCCCACCAGGTCCTCCGGCTGCACCCAGGTGAGCCTGATCATGCGCACGCCGCCGTTCGGTGCTCGGACGGCGCTGTCATCGGGCCTCGCCCGTGGTGAGGTCGGCGAAGGCGGCCTCGTGGGCGCGGCGGCGGGCCAGGTCGTCGGCGTGGACGCGCCGCGCCACCCCGGCGATCGCGCGCCCCGGCTCCACCAGGTCGGTGCGGCTGGCGGTGCCGACCTGCTCCACCCAGTCCGACGGGACCGCGGCGAGGCCGCCGAGCGCGCCCGCGATGGCGCCGCCCATGGACGCGATCGAGTCGGCGTCGCGGCCGTAGTTGACGCCGCCGAGCACGGTCTCGCGGTAGTCGCCCTTGGCCACGACCAGGAAGGCCAGCGCCAGCGGCAGCTCCTCGATGCTGTGCACGCGGCTGGGCCGCCGCGCGCCGAGGCCCTGGTCGCGGTAGGTGTCGGCGACCGTGTCGAACGGCCGCATGGCGGCGCGCAGCGCCTCGAAGGAGCCGTCCCAGTGGCCGAAGCCGCGGGCCGCCTCGCAGACGGCCTCGATGGCGGCCCTGGTGCCGTCCTTGGCGAGCCTGAGGCAGGTCGCCACCACCGAGTCGGCGCTCGCGCCGGGGCGCATGGCCTCGGCGACGGCCGCGGCCATCACTCCGGCGGCCTCGCGCCCGTAGCTCGACTGGTGGGCGCCGGTCAGGTCGATGGCCTCGGCGTAGGCGGCGTCGGGGTCGGCGGCGTTGACGATGCCGACGGGCGCGACGTACATGGCCGCGCCGCAGTTCACGATGTTTCCGACGCCGGCCTCGCGCGGGTCCACGTGGCCGTAGTGCAGCCTGGCCACGATCCACTTCTCGGCCAGGAAGATCCGCTGCAACGGCAGCGCGTCGGCCTCCAGTTCGGGGATCCAGCGCCGCTCACCCATCAGCTCCGGCACCAGGTGCTCGGCCATCGCGTACGCGCCGAGGTGCCCGCCGACCTTCTCGTAGACGCGGATCAGCGCGTGCGTCATGAGGGTGTCGTCGGTGATGTTGCCGTCGCCCTTGTGATAGGGGGCGATGGGCCGGGCGTTGCGCCAGTCCTCGTTGAACGGCGGCACGACGCCCTCGACCTGCCCGCCGTAGCGTTGCGTGATCTGTTCGGGGGTCCAGCCCTCGGTGGCGCCGCCCAGCGCGTCACCGACCGCCGCCCCCACCACGCAGCCAGTCGCCCTGTCCTCAAGCGGCGTCATACGAGTTCCTCCAAGAGTTCGATGAGATCCTTGCCTGCCAGTTCCGGCAGGCAGCAACCGGCGAGCGTGCGGGAGGCCGCGATCCACCCCTGCGGGATCGCGGCGTACCCCCCGCACGCCCCGGTCAGCGCCCCGGTCAGTGCGGGCGCGGAGTCGGCCAGCGTCGACAGGCACGCGGCGGCGGGCACGGCCTCGCCGAGCGCGCCGCCCGACACCTCGGCCAGCGCCAGCGCCACCGGCACCGTCTGGGCCGCGCCGACTCCGTAGCTGTAGACGTGGTCGATCAGCGCCGCGTCGAGCGCGGGCACGGCGGCGAACGCGCCGCCTGCTCTCCGGGCGACGTCCAGCGCCAGGCGCGCGTTGTGCCCGATGGCGGTGTCCTCGGGCAGGACGGCCAGCGCCGCGGCGACCGCTCCGGCCGCCGAGCCGGTGGAGACGGCCTCCGCCACGGCGGCGGCCATCGCCTGCGCGCCGAGCAGCCCGTCGCCTGCGTTCGTCACCCGCGCGTCCTCGGACGGGTCCCTGCCGAGCACCCCGAACGCCACGGCCCTGACGGCGGCGGCGTCGTCGAAGTGGTGCGGGTTGTCGTGCCCGCTCGCGGGCGGTTCGACGCCTTTGGCCAGGTTGTCCAGCGCGTTGGCGACGGAGATGCGGGCCCTGACGTCCGATCGCCCGGCGAGCTGCCTGAACGCCTCGGCGCGGGGCAGGTCGATGGTGAGCGCCGTCCAGGCCAGCCACTCGGCGTCGTCGGACGGGCCGACGGCCAGCGGCGCGGTCGGCTGGTTGAGGGCGAACGGCACCGGCAGCGTGGTGACCGCGTGCTCCTCGGCGAAGGCGTCGAGCTCGCGGTACAGGCGCCTGCTCCAGGGCGCGTGCAGAGCCGATCGGTGCCTGGCCGCGGGCCAGCCCGCGGCGTCTCCCAGGGCGAGCCCGGCGAAGGCTCCCCTGGTCCTGTCCCCCGACATCGTCTCTAGAGTCCTTCCGCCAGCTCGTCAGCAACGTCCAGCACGTGTCTGCCCGCTACGACGGGCAGGCATTTGCCGGTCGCCGGGCCTATCCGGGCGGCCCAGCGTTCGGGCGTGCCGCGCTCGCCCTGCCCGGCTCCGGCGATCGCGCCGGCGATGGCTCCGATGGTGTCGGCGTCCCGGCCGAGGCTCACGCCGAAGGTCACGCTCGTCTCGACGTCGCCCTCGCCGGCCAGGTACGCGGCCATCGCCAGCGCGACGGCCTCCGGGGCCACGTCGGTCCACGGGTAGTGCTTGACGACCACGGCCTCGTGCAGGGCCTCGACAGTACGGTCGGCTGGGCCGTCGACTGGGGCCGCGGCGAGGGCGTCGCGGGCGCGCACGATGGTGCGCGACGTCCACGAGTCCTCGGGGATCACCGACAGGGCGGCCGACACCACGTCCTGCGGGGAGGCGCCGGTCATGGCGGCCGCCACCGCGCCCGCCACCGCGCGCCCGCCCAGGATGCCCTCTCCCGACTGGCTCACGCGGCCGTCCTGCTCCACCAGGCGGGCCGCCTCGGCCGGGTCGCCCGGGCAGAAGACGCCGTACGGCGCGGCGCGCATCGCCAGGCCGTCGGACCAGCCGTGCAGGTGCACTCGGCCGGTGAGCGGGGGTTCCAGGCCGCGGCGCAGGGCCTCGACGGTGCCGAGCTCCGAGAAGCCCGCCCCCTTCATCGGCCCCGTCACCAGCGGGATGATCTCGGACCGGTAGGCCGCGGCCACGTCCTCCGAGGTGAGGTCGTGGCCGTGCCTGACCAGCAGGGACGAGGCGAAGATGGCGTACTCGGTGTCGTCGGTGCCGCCGCCCTCGATCTCCGTCAGCCGTCCCCACCGCCGCCGGATCTCCGACGGGGTGAGGTTCTCGGCGGGCGCCCCGAGGGCGTCGCCGGCCGCGAGGCCGAGCAGACACCCCCGGGCCCGGTCGCGGTACGTCACTTCTGGTACCGCTCCAGCACCTTGTTGCCGTCCTCGACGAGCTTCTTGGCCGCCTCGTCGATGGTGATCTTGTTGGCGTAGTACTCCTGCAGCACCGGCGTCGCCACCTTGGTCTTCCACTCGTCGAAGCCGTTCACCTTGAGGAACGGCGCGACGACGAGGTTCTTGCCCGAGGCGGTGGCGACGTCCCAGCCGTTCTCCTTGGCCGTCATCGACGGGTCGGAGGCGGCCTTGACCGACGTCGGCAGCAGCCAGTCGCCCTTGGCGAGCTTGGCCTGGTTCGCGCCGTTCAGGAAGAAGGACATGAACTTCAGCGCCTCGTCCGGGTGCTTGCTGTCAGCGGCGACCGACAGGGTCTGCGACACCGCGCCCTGGTCGGAGGACGTGCCCTTGAGCGGCGGCAGCGTCACCCAGTCGAAGCCCTTCGGAGCCTGCTCGACGACCTGCTGGCGCAGGTAGACGCCCACCGGCAGCATCGCGTACTTGCCCGCGAAGAAGCCGGGCAGCGGGTCGGCGGTGCCCATGCCGAGCGCCGAGGTGTCGGCCGACTTGTCCTTGTAGAGCTGGTCGTGGATGCGCTGCAGGACCTCCTTCTCCTCCGGGCCGACCTTGACCGTGGTCTTGCCGCCGGAGGTCTGGAAGAAGGTGCCGCCGAAGTTGAGCGCCAGGTTCAGCGTCTTGTTGACCGGCGACTTCATCGGCCACGCCACGCCGAACTGGCCGCCCTTGGTCAGCTTCTTGCTGACCTCGGCGAACTCGTCCCACGTCCACGGGTTGTCGGGGGTGGGGACGCGCACCTTGGCGGCGTCGAGCAGCTTCTTGTTGGCGATGACGACCGTCGACTCCTGCAGGAACGGCACGCCGTAGACGCCCTGGTTGCCCTTGCCGTCGTCGAAGGTGACGGTGTCCCAGGCGGCCTGCGGGATGTCGCTCTTCAGCTCGGCCGGCACCTTGTCCTTCAGGTCCAGCAGGTAGCCCTTGGAGGCGAAGCCGGACAGCGCCGGGGAGTCGTCGTGGATGACGTCGGGCGCGTCGCCGCCCTCGAAGGACGTGACGAGCTGGTCGTTGACGTTGTCCCAGCTCCCCTGGACGTAGGTGACCTGGATCTTCGGGTTGGCCTTGTTCCACTCCTCGACGAGCTGCTTGTTGGCCGCCACCGACTCCTTCTGCCAGGCGAGGCTGAGGAAGTTGAGCTTGACCGGCTCGTTGGAGTCGGCGGAGGAGCCGCTGTCCCCGCCGCTCCCGCCACTACCGCCACACCCGGCGGCCAGGGCGACGATCGCCGCCGCCGCCACAGCGGATCTGATACGCATAAGAGCCTCCTAGCCCTTCACTGCCCCAGCCATCAGGCCGGACCTCAGCCGTCGCTGGATGATTGCGAAAAAGATCAGACTCGGGATCGTCGCCATGAGCGACGCCGCGGCCAGCGGGCCGAGCCTGGCCACTCCCTCGGGGCCGGTGAACCGCACCAGCGTCAGAGGGAGTGTCATCACATCGGGGTCCTTGAGGACCACGAGCGCGAACAGGAACTCGTTCCATGACGAGATGAACGAGAACAACAGGGTCGCCACCACGCCGGGAGCCAGCAGGGGCGCGACCACGCTGACGATCGAGCGGATGCGGCCCGCGCCGTCGACGGACGCGGCCTCCTCCAGCTCGCGCGGCACCGAGCGCACGTACCCCTGGAGCATCCACAGGGCGAACGGCAGCGTGAACGTCACGTGCACGACGATCAGGCCGGGCAGCGTGTTCACCAGGTCCATCTTCCGCAGCACCATGAAGAGCGGGATGATGATCAGGATGAACGGGAAGACCTGGCTGACCAGCACCCACCCGATCGCGACCCGGCTGAGCGCGCCCTTGTAGCGCGCCAGCGCGTACGAGGCGGGCAGCGAGATCGCCACGGTCAGCAGCGAACTGCACACGGCCACGATCAGGCTGCGCAGCCCCGCTCCGACCAGGTCCTGCTCGCCGAACGCGTCGGCGAAGTTGGCCAGCGTCGGATGCTCGGGAATCCAGCTGGGGTGCAGGCTGGCCATCTCCTGCGGCGTCTTGAGCGCCGTCGACAGCAGCCAGACCAGCGGAAAGGCCAGGAAGACGATGTAGGCGCAGAGCGCGACGAACTGCGAGATCTTTCTCATGACGCCTCCCTCATCTGCCGCCACAGGTAGACCCCGAGCAGGGCGAGCACGACGACCGCGATGGTGACGCCGATCGTGGCCGCGTAGCCGAAGAAGCCGTACCTGAAGGCCTCCTCGTAGGCGAACAGCATCGGTAGCCGGGTCCGCCCGCCGGGTCCGCCCTGCGTGAGCACGTAGACCAGGCTGAACTGGTTGACGTTCCACACGAAGTCGAGCGAGGTGATCGTGACGATGATCGGGCGCAGCTGCGGCAGCGTGATGTTCCAGAACCTGCGCCAGGTGCCCGCGCCGTCGACCGCGACCGCCTCGTAGAGCTCCTTGGGGACACCCTGCAACCCGGCCAGCAGCACGACCGTGGTCTGCGGCATGCCGCTCCAGATGCCCATCACGATGACGGCGGGCAGCGCCCAGGAGAAGTCGGCCAGCCAGTTGATGTCGGTGCCGAGCGTGCTGTTCACGATGCCGGCGTCGGGGTGGTAGACGAGCCGCCACATCAGGCCGATGACCACCGGGGGCATCGCCCACGGCACCACCGCGAGCACCCTGGCGAGCCCTCTGAACCAGAGCTTCTCGTTGAGCAGCAGCGCCAGTCCGAGCGAGGCGAGGAACTGCAGCACCGTCACCGAGATCGACCAGATCAGGCCGATCTGCATCGACGACCAGAACTCGCCGTCGGTCAGCAGCTCGCCGAAGTTCTCCAGCCCGACGAAACTGATCTCGACGTTCCTGCCCGCCTTGGCGTCGGTGAACGCCAGCCCGATGCCGTACAGCAGCGGGCCCACGCTGAACAGCAGCACCGGCACCAGCGCGGGCAGCATCAGCACCCACAGCTCGCGGGTCTGCCGCGAGAGCCCGCCGCGCCGCGTGCGCGGCGCCGGCCGGGGCGGCCTGGTCGCGGTCGCGGTCATGAACCGCTTCCCCCCTTCGCTTTCGTGGACGCCTGGCGCGCCGGCCGCCCGGCG
>NZ_JBEXUP010000213.1:0-11598 GCF_040614375.1 Nonomuraea sp. NPDC005983 | reverse complement strand
CTGGGCGCGCGTGTGTTCTGTCCCGCCCGCCCGCTGTGGGGCGGCGGGCCCCGGGGCGGGGCCCGCTCCGTACGGGGGGCGGCGCGTGGCCCCCCCCCCCCCGCTCGGGTCAGATGGAGCCGCCAGGCCCCTCGCGCCCGGTCAGTTGAACAGCACCCGCAGCGAGAACGTCGCCTCGGTTTCGGACGTCTTGCCGCTCAGGCCGACCGCCCGGAGCACCTGGGCGTTGGCCTTGTCGTCGCCCTCCATGCTCTGCAGGTAGTACTTCTCCACCTTGTCCAGGTCCACGTACAGGCCGAAGGTGGCGTTCCCCGCGTCGGGGATGGCGGTCTGGAAGGTCTCGCTGTCGCCGAGGTTGCCGTCCTCCGACAGCTTCTTGGCGTACTCGTCGGTGGTGGCGACGGTGAACGTGCCGTCACCCTTGATCTTGGAGAGCTTCGGCGCCTGCTGGCCGCCTGACGTCATGGCCTGCTCGATCTTGTCGGCCACCGTCTGGGCCTTGGCCGGGTCGGTGACGATCCGGACGCCGCCCTTGATCTGGTCGCTGTCGAGCCCCTCGCTGTCGACCGCGAGGGTCAGGTTCTTGCCGAAGATCGTCGCCAGGTCGTCGGGAAGCCGGAGGCCGAGGTTGGTCTTGGCCTGGTCGATGAAGGACTTGACCTCCGGCGACGCGGCCGCCGACTGCTCCACCTCGGCCCACCTCTTGGTGATGATCTGGTCCAGGCCCGAGACGGACAGCGCGCCCGCGGTCGAGCCGGGCAGCGTGGCCAGGTTGGTGGTGGGCACGTCGCCGTCCGTCAGACCCTCGCCGCCCGTGATCACGCCGGCCAGTTCGGCGTAGGCGCTGTCGAAGCGGAGGGCGCCGGTGAACCTGGCGTTCTTGACCTGCTCCAGGGCCTTGGCCTCCTGGGGGGTCATGTCGCTCTTGGCCAGCTTGCCGATCTCGCCGAGGTGCGTCCAGAACGACATGACGCCCTGCTCGCCGAGTGCGTTCAGGTCGTCGCTGAACTCGGTGTTCTGGGCCAGGCTGCCGCTTTCTGCGGCGTACTTGTCGGCCTTCGCCTGCTCGCTGGTGATGAGCGCGTAGTCGTCGCGGAAGGCGATGCCGTACTTGTCCTCGCCCATCAGCTTGGCGATGCCGGCCTTGGCCTGCTCCTCGTCCTTCACCTGGACGGCGACCGCGAAGTCCGGCTCCTGGCCGCCCGACGGGACCACTGCCACGCCGATCCTGCTGCCCAGCCACGGGTCGACGTCCTTGGCGAAGTCGATCTTGGCGATGTCCTCGCCACCGTCCTTCTTGAACGCCTCGAACAGCGCCTGGCGCGGGTCGTCGCCCTGGAAGGTGTCCTTGGTGACCGTGAACTTGCGGGCGATCTGGAACAGCGCGAGCTTCTGGTTGGCCGCGGGGTCCAGGTCGAAGCGGACGTAGGCGACCGAGTTGGGAGGGAGCACCTCGTGCGGCTGCGTGCCGCCGCCGCCGATCGCGCCGACCGCCCACACGGCGCCGCCACCGAGCAGGACCATGGCCAGCGCGGCGGCGATGGCGATGATCCAGCTCTTGCGGCCCTTCTTGGCGGGCTCGGCGGGCCCGAAGCCGTCGGGGCCCTGCTGCTGCCAGCCGGACTGCCCGTACTGCTCCTGCTGGCCGTAGGAGGGCTGCTGCTGCCCGTATGCGGGCTGCTGGCCAAAGGGCTGCTGACCATAGGGCTGCTGTCCGTACTGCTGCTGGCCGTACGGCTGCCCCTGGGGCTGCTGGCCGTAGGACGCCTGCTGCCCGTACGAGGCGGAGCCCTGCTGCCCGTACTGCTGCTGGCCGTACGGGGGCTGCTGGGGCGGGTACGGCTGGCCGTGGGACGCCGGGTTCTCTGGCTGCTGTTCCTGGTTCCAGCGGTACGCCGTGGTCCGGTCGGGATCCTGGCCGCCTGGGGGATTGTTCGCAGACATCACTCAACTCACAATGTGGACTTTTGACCCACAAAAAGGTAGCTGATGTTGCTAGACGGGCGCTTGCAATGTACTGAAGTCGGATTTAGGCGCGAGTAAGGGTATTGCGGGTGGTGCTGATGTGAACCTCACCGCCGCTGTAGTCCATGACGTCCGTCCACGGGACGAACGTGCAGCCCACGTAGAAGACCCGGGCCAGGAGCTCGGCCAGCCAGCCGAGCCTGCCCTGGCGATCACCCGTCAACCGGCGCAGGAGCGGGCCGCGCCTGCCGGAGACGACCAGCCCGCAGATCGTCTGAGCCTGCTGCAGCTCGCCCCTGTTCTTGATGACGCGGATGTCCACGACCTGGCCGACCCAGACCCCGTTGGAGTCCCAGACCGACTGCCCCAGCAGCTCCGTGACGTTTCCCATGATCGAACTTTCGCACCGGGAGAACGTTTCCGCAGGTAGGCGCGCTGATGGGCGAATGTCGTAGAGTGTGAGGCTACTAGAATATAGTTCCGGCTTTGAGGCAGGGCGGATGACCAAGTTCGACGAGGCCACGCAGGCGATCCGGGTCGACGAGAGCACCTACGACGTCTGCCTCGACCCCGGATACGCGATCGGCGGCCCGCTCAACGGCGGCTACCTGCTGGCCGTGCTCCTGCGCGCCGTGGTGGACTCCTCGCCGTTCGAGCACCCGGTGACCACGTCCGCGCAGTTCCTGAAGGCGCCCGTCGCGGGGCCCGCCCAGGTGCGGGTCGAGCATCTCAAGACGGGCAGAACCGCCGCCTTCGCCAGGGCCACGCTGGTCCAGGACGGCGTGGCGCAGATCGAGAGCCTGGTCACCACGGCCACGCTGCACGACGCCGAACCCGTATACGCCGATGAATCGTCCTTTTTCATGCCACGTCCTGAAGACTGCGTGAAGCTGCCCGACCCCAAGCCCGAGTCCAACATGACGCTCAACGCGCAGATGGAACTGCTCTTCGACCCGCCCACCATCGGCTGGCTGACGGGCACGCCGACCGGCAGGCCGGAGTCGCGCGCCTACTTCAGGATGGCCGAACCGCAGGACCCCGACCCGTACGTGCTGGCCCTGGCCGTGGACGCCCTCCCGCCCGTCGTGTTCTCCGCGGGCGCCCGCGGCTGGGCCCCCACCGTGGACCTCACCTGGCACCTGCGCGCCCTGCCCGCCCCCGGCCTGCTCACCCTGATCGGCACCGGCCGCCTGGTCTCCGACGGCTGGTTCGACGAGGAGGTCGAGGTCCGCGACTCCGCCGGCAGGCTCGTCGCCCAGTCCCGCCAGCTCGCCCGCGTGGGCCGCGGCTGACGACGCGCAGTGTGAGGATTCTTACGCAGAGAAGATCCCGCAGGTCGCCTACCCTCTAGAACTGTGCCGGACGCGAGTATTGGGATCTTCGACAGTGGAGTGGGCGGTCTGACGGTCGCGAGAGCGATCATCGACCAGCTCCCGCACGAGTCCATCACCTATGTGGCCGACACGGCCCGACAGCCCTACGGGCCGAAACGCATCGCCGAGGTCCGCGCCTACGCGCTGGAGGTGATGGACCACCTCGTCGAGCACGGCGTCAAGCTGCTCGTGATCGCCTGCAACAGCGCCAGCGCCGCCGTGCTGCGCGACGCCCGCGAGCGGTACGACGTGCCGGTCGTCGAGGTGATCCAGCCGGCCACCCGGCGCGCGGTGCGCGCCACCCGCACCGGCAGGGTCGGGGTGATCGCCACGCGCGCCACCATCGACTCGATGGCGTACCACGACGCCTTCACCGCCGCCCCCGACGTGCGACTCACCGGCGTGGCCGCCCCACGCCTGGTGGAGTACGTCGAACGAGGGGAGACGACGAGCGACGAGCTCATCGAGGTCGTACGCGGCTACCTGGAACCCATCCGGGCCGCCGCCTGTGACACGCTCATCCTCGGCTGCACCCACTACCCGCTGCTCACCGGCGCGATCTCGTACGTCGCCGGTGACGGGGTGACGCTGGTCTCCAGCGCCGACGAGACGGCCAAGGACGTCTATCGGATCCTGCACGACCGCGACCTGGCGGCGCGGGACGGAGCCACCCCCCGGCACCGCTTCCTCGCCACCGGCGACTCCACGCTCTTCGCCCAGCTCGGGCGGCGATTCCTCGGCCCGGAGATCGACGCGGTCGAAGTCGCACCTTTGGGGGGTAGTACCTGGAACGGAGGCCCACATGAAGGTGACCATCGTCGGCTGCTCGGGTAGCTTTCCCGGACCCGACAGCCCCGCGTCCTGTTATCTCCTGGAATCGGAGGGGTTCAGGCTGCTGCTCGACTTCGGCAACGGCTCCCTAGGCGCGCTCCAACGTCACGCCGGCCTCTACGGCATCGACGCCGTCTGCCTGTCGCACCTGCACGCCGACCACTGCCTGGACATCTGCGGCTACCACGTGGCCCGCACGTACGGGCCCGACGCGCCGTACCCGAAGGTGCCCGTCTACGCCCCCGCCGACGCCCCCCGGCGGCTGGCGGCCGCGTACGGCATGCCGGACGAGCCCGGCCTGGAGACCGCCTTCGACTTCGTCGCGCTCGCGCCGGGCAGCTTCGAGATCGGGCCGTTCACGCTGACCGCGGGTCTGGTGAACCATCCCGTGGAGGCGTACGGCTTCCGCGTCGCCGACCGCGGGCGGGTGCTGGCCTACTCCGGCGACACCGGCGAGTCGTCCGAACTGGTGCGACTCGCCAAGGGCGCCGACCTGCTGCTGTGCGAGGCGTCCTTCCTCGACCGGCCCGGCCTGCCCGCGGACCTGCACCTGACCGGCCGCCAGGCTGCCGAGCACGCCGCCAGGGCCGACGTCGGCAGGCTGGTGCTCACCCACCTGGTGCCCTGGAACGACCAGAACAAGGTCATGGACGAGGCCGCCACCGGCGGCTACCAGGGGCCGATCGAGCTGGCCAGGAGCGGCGCCAGCTACGACTTGGCCTGAGCCTCGGCGAAGTCGCGCAGGCGTGGCAGCCGCGAGAAGAGCAGCGGCAGGAAGGAGAGGAGACGGCAGAGCATGAACACCCACAGCGCCTGCCGGACCCCGATCTGCTGGGCCACCAGCCCCCCGAGCAGCGCCCCCACGGTCAGCGTGCCGTAGACCATGAACCGCACCGTCGCGTTGACCCGGGCGAGCAGGTGGCTGGGGGCCGCCAGCTGGCGGTAGGTGAGCTGGCCGACGTTGTAGAGGATCGCCCCCCACGAGAGCGCGATCGAGGCGATGGTGAAGAACGACACCCGCCAGTCGGGCTGCGTCATCGGCAACAGCAGGCCGAAGGGCGAGCTGAGGGTGATGGCCAGGAACGTCACCCGTGCCGTCCCGTACCGCTTGAACAGGAAGCTCCCGGTGGCGCCGCCGAGCAGGCCGCCCACGGCGCCGGACATGAGCAGCACACCGATCACGCCCGGCGACAGCTCGACCACGTCGGCCAGGAACAGCACCGACAGGGCGAGTACCGCGCTGATGCATAAGTTCGTGGCCCCCGTGGTCGCGACGATCACCCGTAACAGCCGGTCCGACCAGATGAACGCGAACCCCTCGCCGATGCCCTTGATCAGACCAGACCGCTCCGCTTCGCCCGGCGGCTCGTCAGGGGTCTTGATCCTGCTCAGGAAGAGCACCGAGCCGAGCGACGCGAGAGCGGTCGCCAGCAGCGTGCACGGGGCGCCGACCACCTGCACGAGCAGGCCGCCGAGGCTGGGCCCCGCCAGCGCGCCGCCGGAGCGCACGAACTCCAGCTTGGCGTTGCCGTCGCCCAGGCTCTCCCGGCTGACCAGTTCGGGCGTGTAGGTCTGGTCGGCCACGTCGTTGAAGACCTGCGCGGTGCCGGCCAGCAGCGCGATCGCGAACATCATGGGGATCGACAGCAGCCCGAGCGCGTAGGCCAGCGGAATGCTGCCCAGCAGGACGAACCGGATCAGGTCCGAGGTCAGCATGACGCGTCGTTTGCGCATCCGATCGACCCAGACTCCGGCGGGCAGCCCGATCACCAGGAACGCGACCGTCTGCAGCGCGGAGAGGGTTCCCAGCTCGAGCGGGGAGGCGTGCAGGACGAGCACGGCAACCAGTGGGAGCGAGACACGTGCGACATTGGCACCGAGTTCGTTCGCCACGTGGGAGCTGAGGAACCGGAGGAAGTCAGGGTTTCGCAACACCCCCATTGTCATTGCGTAAGGATCTATGTGTCGGACACTTTCGGTCAAGAGTGTTACGGCACGGAGATAGGGTGAACTGCATGTCTCGACAGGATGGCCGCAACCCTGACCAGCTCCGCCCCATCACCATCACCAGGAACTGGCTGGCCCATGCAGAAGGGTCCGTCCTGGTCGAGTTCGGCGGCACCCGCGTGCTGTGCGCGGCCTCCGTCCAGGACAGCGTGCCGCGCTGGCGCAGGGGTAGCGGCCAGGGGTGGGTCACGGCCGAGTACGCGATGCTGCCGAGGGCGACCAACACCCGCAACGACCGCGAGTCGGTGCGCGGCAAGATCGGCGGGCGCACGCACGAGATCTCCCGGCTGATCGGGCGCTCGCTGCGCGCCTGCATCGACTACAAGGCACTGGGCGAGAACTCGGTGCTGCTCGACTGCGACGTCCTGCAGGCTGACGGCGGCACCCGCACCGCGGCCATCACCGGCGCCTACGTGGCGCTGGCCGACGCGGTCGCGTGGATGCGCGAGCGCAAGATGTGCCCCGGCGACCCGCTGGTCGGCTCCGTCGCGGCCGTCTCGGTCGGCGTGGTCGGCTCGGTGCCGATGCTCGACCTCTGCTACACCGAGGACGTCTCCGCCGAGACCGATATGAACGTGGTGATGACCGGCGACGGCAGCTTCGTCGAGGTGCAGGGCACCGCCGAGGGCGCCCCCTTCGACCGCGACCTGCTCAACCGGCTCCTCGACCTGGCCGCGGCGGGTTGCGAGGAGCTCACCCTGATCCAACAGGAGTCCCTGGGCGCATGAAGATCGTGCTGGCCACGCGTAACGCGGGCAAGATCGCTGAACTCCGCCGCATCCTGTCCGGCTTCGACATCGTCGGCCTGGAGGAGTTTCCCGCCATCGGCGAGGTGGCCGAGACCGGCGTCACGTTCGAGGAGAACGCGCTGCTCAAGGCGCACGCGGTCGCGCAGGGGTCGGGCCTGCCCGCCGTGGCCGACGACTCCGGCCTCTGCGTGGACGTGCTGAACGGCATGCCCGGCGTGTTCTCGGCCCGCTGGTCCGGGCGGCACGGCGACGACCAGGCCAACCTGGAGCTGCTGCTGGCGCAGGTGTCAGACGTGCCCGCCGAGAAGCTGACGGCCCACTTCGCTTGCGCCGCCGCGCTGGCCCTGCCGTCGGGCGAGTCGCGCGTCGTGGAGGGCGCTCTCAGCGGGCGGCTCATCACCACACCGCGCGGCACCAACGGGTTCGGCTACGACCCGATCCTGGTGCCCGACGGTGAGACGCGCACCACGGCGGAGCTGTCGCCCGAGGAGAAGGACGCCATCAGCCACCGGGGGCGGGCGTTCCGCGCTCTGGCGCCGATCGTCCGTAGCCTGCTGACCCCGTAACCACCCCCTGTAACCGCCTCCGTAACCACCGTGTAAGAACCGGCCCGTATGCGGGGACGTAACGTCTGTAGCGTGCAGAGAAACGTGGTCGTGCCGGTCTGGGCCGGTGCGCTGGTGGGCCTGGTGGCCGGGGGCGTCGCGCTGGGCGTGGCGGAGCTGGTGGCCGGGCTGGTCGGGCCCGAGACGTTTCCCGTCGTGGCCGTCGGTGACGCCTTCGTCGACCTGACGCCGGCGTGGCTGAAAGAGTTCGCGATCGAGAACTTCGGCGAGAACGACAAGACCGTCCTCGTCGGCGGGGTGCTCGCGGTGCTCGCCCTGGTCGCGGCCGTGATCGGCGTCCTGGCCAGGCGGCGGCCCGGCTACGGGTGGGTCGGGCTCGGTCTGTTCGGCGTCGTGGGCGTGCTCGCCGTGCTGACCAGGCCGGGCGCCGGGATCGTCGACGCGCTTCCCACGGTGGTGGGCGTCCTGGCCGGTGGGTGGACGCTCGGCCGGCTGATGCGGCGGGCCGCTGTGGAGCCCGAGCGCCTCGCTGCGACGGCTGAGCGGCCCGCCGTGCCGGGTAGCGGCGACACCGGCCCCGAGCGGCCCGCCGTCATGCGGGCCGGGTGCGAGCCGTACGCGTTCGATCGGCGGCGGTTGCTGACCGGGGTCGCCGGCGGCGTGGCGGTCGCCGGGGTGGGGGCCGTCGTCGGGCAGATGCTGGGCGGGCGGAAGATGGTAGACGCCGCCAGGACCAGGCTCGCGCTGCCCGCGCCCGCGTACCCCGCCAAGCCGCTGCCCGCCGGGGCGGACCTCCGGATCAACGGCCTGTCACCCTTCATCACGAATAATCAGGACTTCTACCGGGTCGATACCGCGCTGATCGTCCCGCAGGTCGATCCGAGGCAGTGGAAGCTACGCATCCACGGCCTGGTGGACCGGCCCGTCGAGCTCACCTACGACGACCTGCTCAGGCGTCCCCTCACCGAGTCCTACGTGACGCTGACCTGCGTCTCCAACGAGGTCGGCGGCCAGTACGCGGGCAACGCGCGCTGGCTGGGCGTGCGGATGGCCGACGTGCTGCGTGCGGCGGGCATCAGGTCCGACGCCGACATGCTGCTGTCCACCTCGGTCGACGGCTTCACCTGCGGCACCCCGCTGGACGTCGTGACGGACGGTCGCGACGCGCTGTTCGCCATCGCGATGAACGGCGAGGCGCTGCCCATCGAGCACGGCTTCCCCGTCCGGCAGGTGGTGCCCGGCCTGTACGGGTACGTCTCGGCCACCAAGTGGGTCACGGACATCAAGGTGACCAGGTTCGACCTGGACGAGGCCTACTGGACACCCCGGGGCTGGGCGGCCAAGGGGCCGATCAAGACCCAGTCGCGCATCGACCTGCCGCGGCCGGGCGCCTCCGTGCCAGCCGGACGTACCACCGTGGCCGGGGTGGCGTGGGCGCAGCACACCGGCGTCGACGCGGTGGAGGTGCGCGTCGATCGGGGGGAGTGGCGGCAGGCGCGGCTGGCTCAGGTTCCGGGCCCCGACACCTGGCGGCAGTGGTCGTACGACTGGGACGCGTTTCCCGGGAAGCACACGATCCAGGTGCGGGCGACCGACGCCCACGGCCGCACACAGACCGAGCAGCAGGCCCCGCCCGCGCCCGACGGCGCGACCGGGTGGCACACCGTCGAGGTGACGGTGACTTGACTTCCTCCTCCTAAAGGAGGGGTGCCCGGCCGCCCAGGATCTCCGTGTTTGCCCTGGTACGGCGGGCAGTTTGCCGCGCGAACATTCCTGACTGGCCCTCCCGGCCACGGCCGCGCCTCTACGATCGGTCGTCAAGCACGACAGGAGGCAGGACGTGTCCCGCGACCGCAAGCCCAGCGTCCGGTGGGTCCTTCCCGAAGGGCATTACGACCCGGTCGTGGGCGAGGGGGTGAGGTGGCGCGACTACGAACGCGCCGCCGAGCACACCCCACCGCCCTCGAGGGAGCTCCCACCGGCCGACTCCTCAGCGAACGACTCTACGACCGAAGCCCCGACAGGAGCTTCCGCGACGAGCGACGGCCTCAGAGACACTCAGGCACGAGATTCCTCAGCAACCGACAGCCGCGAAGACACCTCAACGAGGAACGCCTCGACGAGGAGTACCTCGTCGGGGAGCGCCACGGCAAGCGACAGCATGGACGGTGCGCTGTCGAGAGGGACTTCGGTGAGCGGCATTCCGGCCGGCGCGGCGAGAGCTTTCGCAGCGAGCGACGGTTCTGAGACGGGTGCGGCGAGGCGCCTTCCGGTGGGTGATGGCTTTGATACCGGTGCGGGGAGACGCCTTCTGGCCGATGGCGTTGACGACGCCTCTCCGGACACCCGTTCGGTGAATGCTGCCCTTCCAACTGCGGGGGCGAGGGTATTCCTGGTGAGCGGTGACCCCGAGGCCGCCGCGGGGAGAGGTCTTTCGGCGAGCGAGAGTCGTCAAGAGGCTCCGGTGAGAAAGCGCTTGACGGGCGACGAGCACAAGGAGAGACCGGTAGGCGGTTCGCCGGTCCACGCTTCGACGGGCGGCGGCGCCGACGGCACGCTCACAGGCGCGCGCGCGACCGAGCCTGCGGGCGCACTCCCGGCAGAGGGAGTTGGCGGACTTCCTGCGACCGGACTTCCGGCGGGGGGACTTGGCGGGCTCACGGCGGGCGGACTGCCTGCGGACAGACGTTCGGCAGAGGGACTCGACGGGCTTACGGCGGCCGGCCCCACAGGAGGCGGACCTGCGGCGACCGGTTCGGCGGGAGGCGGGCTCACGGCGGGCGGACCCGTGGGAGGCGGGCTTTCGGCGGCCGGCCAGCGTGGCGCGCGGGTCGGGCGAGCCTCCGGCGCCGTCCCACTCGGCGCGGTCCCAGCCGGTACGGTGCCGCCCGGTGCTGGGCCTGTTGGCACGGCGCTGCCCGGTGCTGCGCCCGCCGGTGCGGTGCCGTCCGGTGGTGCGCCTGTGGGTACGGTCTTGCCCGGTGTTGTCTCTGGCGGGATGGTGCCGCCTGGCTTCCCTGCCGTGGCAGCCCCCGCTGGGGCGGTCCCGGCAGGTGTCGTGGATGGGGAGGCCGGGGCGTGGGGTGGCGTTCGGCAGGCGGGGTTCGCCGGGCGTGACTGGTTCGACCGGTCGCATCGGCCGGCCCGGCTCGCCGATTGCCGGCCGTACGGGATACCCGGCGGGCTGGCGGAGCCGGAGGCGCAGGTCGAGCAGGATCTCGCTCTCGCGGTGCCCCCCGGAACCCGGTTCCCGGATCCGCGCGGCACCTGGGTCAGGCTGATCAACGGTGGAGGGCCGGCCGACGACCCGTTCCGGGCGTCCAACGCGGCCGACTGCGCGCTGGCCGTGCTCTCGACGTGGCACGGTGAACCCGCCGCCGCCGCGCCGCGACTGCGCGAGTACGACCGGATCGGCAGGCCCCTGCTCACCCCCGAGGTCGCTGGCGTGGCCAGGATGGAACGGTGGATCGGCCAGCGCTTCCAGTACGCGGGCCGGGGACGGCACGCCTACCCGATGGTGGCACGGCGGCTGTTGGAGGCCGGGCACGGGGCGGCGGCGGTGATCGTGGTGCGCTGGCCGGGAGGCGGGGCGCACGCGTGGAACGCCGTCAACTCCAACGGCGAGGTGATCTGGATCGACGCGCAGCGCGGCCACATGGCCGTCGAACCGCCGTACACCACGGTGACCGGCGTGTTCTGCGTCATCGTCGACAGACAGGGGCACCCCCGATGAACCTCGACCAGGCCAGGGCGGTGGCGGAGGAGTACTTCAACGGGGTCCGCCCCGCGCACGAGGCCGTCTGCGTGGGGATCTACAGGTTCAGTGAGGGCTACGTCGCCTGGGTCAGGGAGACGGATTCCGAAGACCCGGTGGTGCTGCCCAGGGAGGTCGGCGGTGGCTGCATCGTGATCGACAGGGCCACCGGAGAAGTGGTGAACCGTCCGCTCCTCGATCCGGAAACGGTCGCCGAACTGTGGCCGGGCCGCACCCCCCGCTGACCGGGGGAAAGGCCCGCCGCTCGTGCGGCGAGGAGCCGGGGGCCGGGCCGCCGGGGGGGGGGGGGGGGGGCCGCGGGGGGGGGGCGGGGGGGGGGGCCCGGGGGGGGC
>NZ_JBEXUP010000212.1:0-11731 GCF_040614375.1 Nonomuraea sp. NPDC005983 | reverse complement strand
CACCGGGACCGGCAGGACGGCCCTGCGGCATCATCATCGGGTTGGGACGCGGCCCACCAGGACGGGGACCACCGGCGCCGGGCCCGGGACGCGGACCGGCGGCACCGGGCGGACCCGGACGCGGACCGGGCGTGCCCGGCCGGGCGTCGCCGCCACGACTCTGCGGCGGACGCGGCCCAGCCCCCTCGCGCGGCGGGCCGTCACGGCGCTCACGCTGCCCGGGACCGCCACCGTCGCGGTTGCCACCGGGACGCGGCGGCCGGGACTGCCCCATGCCGCTGGCGTTGGACGAGAACGGGTTGTTGCCCGGACGCGGGCCACGCGGACCCGGCTTGGGCCCCGGACGAGGACCGCCACCGGCGGGAGCCCCGGGACGCGGAGCCGACGGGGTGCCGCCACCGGAGGGCGCGCCACCCGGACGGGGCGCGGGACCCGGCTTGGGACCCGGACGCGCGGCAGGCCCGGGACGCGGCCCCGGAGTGGGACGCGCGCCGCTCTCGAAACGGGCCTGCGGAGCCCCCGAGGTCGGCTCGCCACGAGCGGCCTCAGGCTGCTGAGGCGGCTGCTGCTGAGGCACCTGCGGGCGCGGAGCGCTCACGGGGCCAGGACGCGGACCGGGCTTGGGACCCGGGCGCGGTGCTTGGGGGATCGGCGCCGCTTCGGCGCCGTTGCCGGCCTGACTCTCGGCCGGCCGGGGCGCAGCCCTTGGCGGCTGCGGCTTGGACGACGAACCGCCGCCCCTGGAGGGCCCACCCTTCGATGCGCCCAGAGCTTCGGTGAGCCTGCGGACCACCGGCGCCTCGATGGTCGAGGACGCCGAGCGGACGAACTCTCCCATCTCCTGGAGCTTGGCCATGACGACCTTGCTCTCTACGCCGAACTCCTTAGCGAGCTCGTATACCCGGACCTTCGCCACTGCACTCCCTTACTCGGCCCGGGAGGCTGGCTGTGCCGTCCGGACCGTCGTTACGTTGACGTCTTCATCGCCGCGTGCTCATCAGGCGCTCATAGCAATCTGACTCCGCCCATCAACTCGGCGTCCTACATGACATGTGGTTCTCCTCTTCCAGGTGCGCCCGCACGCGCGAGACGTCAAGCGGCCCCGGCACGCGGAACGCGCGCGGAAACGCTCGGCGACGCTCGGCAAGCTCCAGACAGCTCATGGACGGGTGCAGCGATGCACCGCGCCCGCTGAGTCGTCCGCGCAGGTCAGGGATCACCTGATCCTCGACCCGCACCAGGCGGAGCAGCTCGGACTTAGCCGTGCGAACCCTGCAGCCCACACAGGTGCGCTGTGGGGCCGCGTGGCCACCATATTCCAGACTACCGTGTCGACGCATCTACGGAACCGGCGGGATCCTCGGCCTGGGTGTCAGGACGGATGTCGATCCGCCACCCGGTGAGCCTGGCGGCGAGCCGCGCGTTCTGCCCTTCCTTGCCGATGGCCAGGGAGAGCTGGTAGTCGGGCACGGTCACCCGCGCGACCCGGCCCTCGAGATCGAGAACCTCAACATGGGAAACACGCGCCGGCGACAAGGCATTCCCCACGAACTCGGCGGGATCCTCCGACCAGTCGATGATGTCGATCTTCTCACCGTGCAGTTCTGTCATCACGTTGCGGACCCGCGAGCCCATCGGGCCGATGCACGCGCCCTTGGCGTTGACGCCGGCCTTGCGGGACCTGACCGCGATCTTCGTGCGGTGACCCGCCTCACGCGCCACCGCGGCGATCTCCACGGTGCCGTCGGCGATCTCGGGCACCTCCAGCGCGAACAGCTTCTTGACCAGCCCCGGGTGGGTACGCGACAGCGTGACCGAGGGCCCCTTGTGCCCCTTCTTCACCTGCACCACGTAGACGCGGATGCGCTCGCCGTGGGCGTACTCCTCGCCGGGCACCTGCTCGTTGTGCGGCAGCACGGCCTCGATCTTGCCGAGATCGACCAGCACGACGCGGGGATCCTTGCCCTGCTGGATGACACCGGAGACCAGCTCGCCCTCGCGGCTGGCGAACTCGCCGAAGTTGATCTCGTCCTCGGCGTCGCGGAGCTGCTGCAGGATGACCTGCTTGGCGGTGGTGGCGGCGATCCGG
Organism: Nonomuraea sp. NPDC005983; assembly: GCF_040614375.1. Classification (NCBI taxonomy): domain Bacteria; kingdom Bacillati; phylum Actinomycetota; class Actinomycetes; order Streptosporangiales; family Streptosporangiaceae; genus Nonomuraea; species Nonomuraea sp. NPDC005983. The sequence continues at coordinate 9,642 of NZ_JBEXUP010000212.1, read as the reverse complement.
CTGAAGTTGCCCGGGGTGTCGTCGTACTCCCTGACGACCTCGCCGTCCTCGTCGAGCTCGGCCGCCCAGATCATGACGTGACCGCTGGTCCTGTCGAGCTCTGCGCGGGCCTTCTGGGCGGCACCGTCAGTGCGGAAGTAGGCGATCAGCAGCGCATCCTCGATCGCCTTCACGACCAGGTCGAAGGAGATGTCCTTCTCCCGCTCCAGGCTGCGCAGGACGCTCATGTCGATGTCCACGAGGCTCCCCCTTAGCCTTCGTCGCCGTCGACGTCGGTGTCGTCGTCGAAGCGGCGGAACTCCACCTGTACCCGTCCGCGGGTCAGGTCCTGATAGTCGAGTGTGCGGACGGCGCCGTCGACGTCGAGCTCGACGGCGCTGTCGTCGGCGGAGCGCACCCGGCCCTCTACCACGGTGCCGTCTTCCAGCTCGGCCTTCACCAGCCGCCTGGCCGCGCGCCTCCAGTGGCGCGGCTCGGTCAGCGGGCGGTCGACGCCCGGTGAGGAGACCTCGAGCGTGTAGGCCGCCTGACCCATCACGTCGTCCTCGTCAAGGGCCGTGGACACGGCCTGGCTCACCTCGGCCACGTCGTCGAGGCTCACGCCTCCGTCGCGGTCGACGATCACGCGCAGCAACCGGCGCTTGCCGGCCTGGGTGATCGTGACGTCCTCCAGATCGAGGCCCTCCGCGCCGACGACGGGCTCAAGGAGCTTCATCAGGTGGTCGCGGGGTGATGCGCTGCCCATATCGACCTCCCCTATTGTCATGTCTCAGCCGGGCGGACCTCGCCACGGGCTCTCCCGCCGCCTGACCGTTCAGCCAGCGACGACAGTTGACACCCTATCTGTACGGAGGCACGCGAAGAGCGCCACTCGGCGCGGTCGAACGCCGAGCGTCGCCTGACGGCCTGTGCGGGCCCGAGCCCTTACGATGCTATCTGCGCTATCTGCGTTCCGTATCACTGGAGGTCCTCGCTCGTGCGCCCGCGTTCCCTCACCCGGCGAGCCGTGCTGGCGGGCGGAGCGGCCGCCGCGGCGGTCACGGCCTGCAGCACCTCAGGCGCCCCGCGGCCCTCTCCCGTCACGGAGCAACCGGAGCAGGTCCTGCTGCGCACGCTGATCGCCGACAAGGAGCGCACGGTCGCGCTGTACTCCTCGCTGGTCGCGGCGGGCCACGACACGCTCGCCCCGTTCCGCGACCGTCACCAGGCCCACCTGGACGAACTCCGCAAGCACCGCCGCCCGGCGACGTCCTCCGCGAAGCCCACGACCCCGGCCCCCTCGCAGCCCACCCCCACCGCCACCCCGAAGATGTCCCTCCCCAAACTCCGCGACCTCGAGCGCAGGTCGGCGGCCCAGAGAACCCGCCAGCTCGCCGACGCCTCCCCCGCCCTCGCGCAGCTGATCGCCAGCATCGGCGCCTGCGAGGCGGCCCACGCCCTGGCCCTGCCGAGGTCGCTGTGAGCGCCGCCGACATGCGGACGCCCGGAGACGCCGCCGTGAGCGCCGACGCCACGCGGGTGCCGGGAGACACCGTCGTGAGCGCCGACGCCGCGCGGGTGCCCGCAAACGCCGGCGACGTCGAGAAGCTCGGCAAGGCGCTGTCCGCCGAGCACGCGGCGGTGTTCGCGTACGGGCTGATCGGCGCCCGCACCACGGGTGCGCTCCGCGCCAGGGTCACCACCGCGTTCGACGCCCACCGGGCCCGCCGCGACCAGCTCCGCACCCTGCTCACCTCGCGCGGCGCCAGGCCCGCGGAGCCCGCCGCCTCCTACGCCCTCCCGCTGATCCCCTCCACGGCGAGCCAGGCGATCACCCTGGCGGTCCACGTGGAGACCGGTGTCACCGCCGCCTACCTGGAACTGGCCGCGGCCCAGGATCTGACCCTGCGCAAGTACGCGGCCCTGGCCATGCAGGAGTCGGCCGGGAGGTCGTACGCCTTCCAGCCCAAGATCACCACGGCGTTCCCCGGGATGCCCGGGGGCGCCTGACGATCAGCGGTAGAGCACCGCCAGCAGGTCGGAGCCGAGCCGCTCGATCGCCTCGGCGTCGAGCTGGTAGTAGACCACCGATCCCCGCCGATGGACGTGCACCAGCTGGGCCTCCCTGAGCTTGCGCAGGTGCCTGGACACCTGTGGCGCGGTCAGGCCGAGCTGGGTGGCGAGTTCGGCCGTGGCCACCGGGTTGCGCAGGATGGCGTAGCAGAGCTTGAGCCTGGTCGGGTCCTGCAGCACGGCCAGGCGGTGCCGCGCGGTCTCCAGTGACGGCCCGGCCGAGGTGCCCACGCCGTACTGGATGACGACGGGGTAGCCCGGATAGTGCTTGACGACCAGATGCGGCCGTCCGTGCAGGGTGGGCACGAGCAGGCACGGCCGGTCGGCGTCGATGCGGGCGGTGGCGTTGTAGAGCTTGTCCAGGACGATCCGGCGCCGGTCGACGGCCCTGGCCGCGGGGAAGTCGGCGATCACCATCGCGCCGCGCTGGTCGAGCGCCCGTTCGCGGACCGCGGCCTCGGCCGCGAGGGCCGCACGCAGCGCGGGCCACTCCGCGTCGAACGCCGCGGCGGCGAACGCCTCCAGGAAGGCGGTCAGTTCCCGCCTGAAGCCCTGCGGGTCGTCGTACAACCGGGTGCCCAGCTCCACTCTGCTGGAGGAGATCAGCCTCAGCCGCTGCAGCACGTTCTCGCCGATCCCGGCGCCGTTCTTGCCGATGAGCGCCTGCAGGGTCATCGCCGTGAAGTCGTCGATCGGCAGCGCCTCGATCTCGGCCAGCTCGCCGGCGAGCGACCTGGCTCGCCCAGGCGACAGCGGCAGCAGGTACCGGGCCCGGAAGGCGCTCCACAGCGGTGCCCACGCGGTCGCCCTGGCCAGGAGGTCCTCGTCGACGCCCGTGTGTGCCCTGGCCACCCAGCGCGCCGCGGCGGGGTGGTGACCTGGCTCGTCGAGCGCGTGCAGGCTGGCGCAGAGCTCGGCGAGGGGTGAGACGCCGACGGTGATCGAGTTCGAGTCGGGGGAGGGCAGGAGGAGCGTGACGGGCACCCTGCACGTTACCGCGTTGGCGTCAATCTTCTTGTCCGCGACGGGATATATGTCCAGGCTGTGGCGCCTGCCGGGTCGGCCCCGCGCTGCTGCGCCGCCAGGATCGCGCTGCCCGCGGCCGTGGACTGACGCCACACGGCTCGACGGGCCTGTACGGCGGGCGCCCCGCCGTACAGGCCCGTGTGGCTAGGAGCAGGCGGCGACGATGCGGTCGGCGGCCTCGGCGAGCGGGATCTCCTCCTTGGAGCCCGACACCCTGTCGCGCAGCTCCACGACGCCCGAGGCCAGGCCGCGGCCGATGACGAGGATGGTGGGCAGGCCCAGGAGCTCGGCGTCCTTGAACTTGACGCCCGGCGACACTCCCGCGCGGTCGTCGACCAGGACGCGGAGGCCGCGCGACTCCAGCTCGCCGGCCAGTTCCAGGGCCACCTCGATCTGGTTCTCCTTGCCGGTGCCGACGATGTGCACGTCGGCGGGGGCCACCTCGCGCGGCCACACCAGGCCGAGCTGGTCGTGCAGCTGCTCGGCGATGACCGCCACGGCACGTGACACGCCGATGCCGTACGAGCCCATCGTGATGCGGATCGGCTTGCCGTCGGGGCCGAGCGCGTCGAGCCCGGCGGCGTCGGCGTACTTGCGGCCGAGCTGGAAGATGTGGCCGATCTCGATGCCGCGGTCGATCGACAGCGGGGAGCCGCAGCGGGGGCAGGGGTCTCCGGCGCGCACCTCGGCGGCCTCGATCGTGCCGTCGGGGACGAAGTCGCGCCCGGCCACCACGTTGGCGGCGTGCCTGCCCGGCTCGTTGGCGCCCGTGACCCAGGAGGTGCCGGTGACGACGCGGGGGTCGACCAGGTAGCGGATGCCGAGGTCGCGCAGGACCTGCGGGCCGATGTAGCCGCGCACCAGGCCGGGGTGCTTGGCGAAGTCTTCGGCCTCGAAGATGGCGGGCTCGCCGGGGGCGAGCGCCGCCTCCAGGCGCTTGAAGTCGACCTCGCGGTCGCCGGGCACGCCGATGACCAGCGTCTCGACCTTGTCGGACCCGGGGGTGACGACCTTGACGACGACGTTCTTGAGCGTGTCGGCGGCGGTGATCGACAGCCCGTGGTGCTCGTTGACGTACGACACCAGGGTCTCGATGGTGGGCGTGCCGGGGGTGTCGAGGACCTTCTGCGGCTCCAGGCCGTCGAGGGAGCGGACGGCGGGCGCCGTGGTGGTGACGGCCTCGGCGTTGGCCGCGTAGCCGCAGGAGTGGCAGGCGACGAAGGTGTCCTCGCCGGTGGGGGTCGGCGCGAGGAACTCCTCCGAGGCCGAGCCGCCCATCGCACCCGACGTGGCGAACACGATCTTGTAGTTGACGCCGAGCCGGTCGAAGGTGCGGATGTAGGTGTCGCGGTGCTGCTCGTAGGAGTGCTTGAGGCCGTCGTCGTCGAGGTCGAAGGAGTAGGAGTCCTTCATGACGAACTCGCGCCCGCGCAGGATGCCCGCCCTGGGCCTGGCCTCGTCGCGGTACTTGGTCTGGATCTGGTAGAGCGTGACCGGGTAGTCCTTGTACGAGGAGTACTCGCCCTTGACCATGTCGGTGAAGAGCTCCTCGTGCGTGGGGCCGAGGAGGTAGTCGACGCCCTTGCGGTCGTGGAGGCGGAAGAGCAGGTCGCCGTACTCCGTCCAGCGGCCGGTGGCCTCGTAGTACTCGCGGGGCAGCAGGGCGGGGAAGAGCACCTCCTGGCCGCCCATCCGGTTCATCTCCTCGCGGACGATGCGGGCGACGTTCTCCAGCACCAGCTTGCCGAGGGGCAGCCACGAGTAGATGCCGGGCGCGACCCGCCGGACGTAACCGGCGCGGACCAGGAGCTTGTGGCTCGGCACTTCCGCGTCTGCCGGGTCGTCCCGCAGGGTGCGAAGAAACAACGACGACATGCGCAGCAACACGGCTACTCCTTGCTCGAGCCCGGATGTGAGGATTACAGGCTATCGACTCGGGGCGACCTGTCGCGCGGCGTTATCCCTTGACGGGGAGCCATCCGGCCAGCACAGCCGCCAGGCCGACGGCGAACAGGCTCGCACAGCCGATCGACAGGAAGAGCGCGCGGGCCCGGCCGCGGGTGTCGCGGCGCAACGCGATCACCGTGGCGAGCGAGAGGGCGCCGACCACCATGGCGGGGCCCGGCCAGAACGCCCGCTCGGTGTCGATGAAGCCGGGCGTCGCGCGGTCGATCACGTCCACCAGCAGCGCGGCTCCGACGGCCCCTGCCGCGAGGTCTCCCCAGCGGTCCGCCCTGCGGGTCACGTTCCCGAGCAGGCCGAGGCCGACCAGCATGGCGAGCGTCCAGTTCAGCCCGGCGGCGCTGCCGCCGACGACGTCGAAGGCCAGGTCGCCGCGCAGCGCGCTGCCGCCCATGGCCGCGACCAGCGTCGACACGGCCGCCAGGAACGTGGTCAGCAGCGCCCAGCCGAAGCCCGACGCGCTCACTCCCACGGCCACCGCCAGCGCCAGATAGGCGTAGGGGTCGTAAAGCTGCCCGAGCCAGCCCGGGCCCTTGCCGGAGATGAGCATGCCTGCGAGGCCGACGACCAGTCCTCCTACAAAGGCCACCAGCACATGACGTTCTATGCCGCGCTGTCGCCGGTCGTATTCGGCGAAGTCGGCATATTCGATTGCGGTCTCGTCCATCTCCATCCCAGGTCATCCATCCCCCGTGAACCTCTGGAGATGGCCATGCCCAGATTATGTGGCCCTACAGAAAAGGCAAATTCCGGTTAACCATATTTAAGTTGAACAATCGCTTGGTTAAGCTATGGCGGTGGATCACACCGAGGAATTACGCGCCGTTGTCCGCGCTTATCTCGCCGACCGGCCCGGCGCGCCGTGGCAGGCGTTCGCCCGGGAGCTGGGGGTCGCCGGGCTGGCCGTCCCCGAGCGGTACGGCGGAGCGGGATGCGGCCCGGCCGAAACGGGGGTGGTGGCCGAGGAACTGGGCAGGGCCCTGTCGCCGCACCCCTACCTGCAGACGGCCGTGCTGGCCGTCGAGGCGGTCAAGGCGGGCGGGGACGAAGCGGCCATGTCCCGGCTGCTGCCCGCGCTGGCCGAGGGGGCGGTGACCGCGACCGTGGTGCTGCCCGGCGACGGTGAGCTGCGGCTGGAGTCGGGACGGCTCACCGGGCGGGTGCCGTACGCGCTGGAGGGCGAGGTGGTGCTCGTCTACGTCGAGGGCCGACTGGTGGAGGCGGCGCCGTCGGGGCACGTCCCGTACCGGACGGTGGACGAGAGCAGGCCGCTGGCGGAGCTGGTCTTCGACGGCGTCCCGGTGCGGCGGGCCGGCGACGGGCGGGGCTGGGAACGGGTGCGCGACCTCGGCGTCGCCGCCCTGGCGGCCGAGCAGGTGGGCGGGGCGCAGCGGTGCCTGGAGATGGCCACCGAGCACGCCAAGCAGCGGCGCCAGTTCGGCCGCCCGATCGGGTCGTTCCAGGCGATCAAGCACAAGCTGGCGGACGTCCTGCTGCTCGTGGAGTCGGCCAGGTCGGCGGCCCTGGCGGCGCACCGCTCGGCGGCGCACGCGGCGGTCGCGGGCTCGTACTGCACGGAGGCGTACCTGACGGCGTCCGGCGAGAACATCCAGGTGCACGGTGGGATCGGAGTGACGTGGGAGCACCCGGCACACCGCTACCTCAAGCGGGCCGGCTCGGACGCGCAGCTGTTCGGCCCGCCCCAGGCGCACCGCGCCCGCCTGGCCGCGACCGTGCTGGAGGGAGCCGCGCTGGAGGGGGCCGGCTGAACCGTCCCCCTCCAAGGCCCCGCGCGCTCAGGTGGCGGGTCTGGTTCCGATGACGACCGTGGCGTACAGCTCGTCGGAGGTCGCGACCGTCGCGGTCAGGCCGTCGCCGGTGACGATCTCGACGGCCTGCGACACCTGGCGCTCACTGGTCTCGAACAGCAGGTGGCCGCCGGGCGCCAGCCATCGGGACGCTTCGGCGGTCACCCGGCGCAGGACGTCGAGCCCGTCCGCGCCGCCGTCGAGCGCCACCAGCGCCTCGTGGACGCGGGCCTCCGGCGGCAGCAGGCCGACCTCCCCGGTGGGCACGTAGGGCACGTTGGCGAGCAGGACGTCGACGCGGCCCAGCAGCGTGGCGGGCAACGGCTCGTACAGGTCGCCCTCGTGGGCGTGGCCACCGACGTCGGCGAGGTTGCGGCGGGCGCACCGCACCGCGGCCGGGTCGATGTCGGCGGCGTGCAGCTCGACCCGCCCCAGGGAGGCGGCCAGCGCGACACCCAGCGCCCCCGAGCCGCAGCACAGATCGACGACCACCGCCCCAGTCGGCTCACCGGCCAGGGCGGCGGCCCGTTGGACGAGGAACTCGGTGCGGCGGCGGGGGACGAAGACCCCGGGGTCCACGGCGATGCGCAGCCCGCAGAACTGCGCCCAGCCGAGGACGTGTTCGAGGGGCAGGCCGGCGACACGCCGTTCCACCATGGCGGCGAGGTCGTCGGAGGTCTGCGCCGTGGACAGGAGCAGCCGCGCCTCGTCCTCGGCGAAGACGCAGCCGGCGGCCCGGAGCCTGGCGACGATGGCGGACGGGGAGAGCGAAGAGGGGGAGATCGACACGGGGAAGCCTTTCGGGATGCCGTCGGGCGCCCCCACGGCCCCTATGTCGAGGAGACCTCAGGTGAGAGCACCCAGCCTGCTACAGCGGTAATGGGTCTCACCTCCTAGGTCGTCAGCGACATGCGGCGGTAACAGTACCAGAGCGCCTAGCCGCCCAGCAGTTCCTCCCAGGGCTGGCGGGCGTTGGTGCGGCGGGTGGTGTCGAGGGCCTCGGCGAGCCGCCAGAAACCGGGGCGCGCGCGTACCCGCGCCCTGCCCATGGGGTCGATGGCGCGCAGTTCGAAGCGGACCCCCATGACGTCGAGGACGGCCGAGGCGCTGCCACCGGGCCCGACGGGGGTGGCGAGGGAGCGGTCGGGCTCGCCCGCCTGCTCGACGAGGAGGGCCGCGACCTCGGAGGCGTAGGGCCCGTCGCGCCACTCGATGTGCCAGGACTGGTCGGCGCCGCACCACCAGGTCAGGTCGCGGCAGGTCTCGATGAACTCGGCCTCGGTCGCCAGCGCGGCCATCACCCGCCCGAGCGCCTCGTACCGGCGTGCGCTGGTGGGCGAGAGTTCGTCGTCCCCCATAGCAGGGAGCGTGCCATCTTTCGGCCGCCGCGGCGCGTGCTTTCGCCTCACGAGCATCCACTCTGATCGCGTACGCGCCCTTCCCGCAAGACCTGGGCGCTGATACGCTCTCCCAAGCGAGCGCTTGGTTCATCAACTTGCCGGAGGCGCGATGACGTCCCTACGGATCAGCCTGGGATACGAGCTGGAGGTTCGCGGGCGAACCCGCGAGGTCGAACGACAGGCGTTCCAGAACGTGATCGACCAGGTGGTGCTCGGCGACAGGCTGGGCTTCGACACGGCCTGGTTCGTCGAGCACCACTTCACCCGCGGCTTCTCCCACTCCTCCGCTCCCGACCTGGTGCTCGCCGCCATCTCCCAGCGCACCGAGCGCATCCACCTGGGGCTCGGCGTGGTGCTCCTGCCGTTCCAGTCCCCGATCAGGACGGCCGAGCGCATCGCCACGCTCGACGTCCTCAGCGGCGGACGGGTGGAGTTCGGCACCGGCAGGGGCGCGTCCCCGCTGGAGTACCAGGCCTTCCAGCGACCGTTCGAGAAGTCGCGGCAGATCTGGGAGGACTCCCTGGAGGCCACGCTCGCCATCTGGGAGGCCGACGGCGAGCCGATCAGCCGCTCCAACGAGTTCTTCGAGATCCCGGACGTGGCGGTCTACCCGCGTCCGGTGCAGGAGCCGCACCCGCCGGTCTGGGTGGCCTCCACGTCCCTGGAGGGCTACCTGGCCGCCGCCAGGCACGGTTACAACCTGCTCGGCATGACCATGCTGAAGGGCATCGACGACGTGGCGGCCGACATCGCCCAGTACCGCGACTGCCTGGCGGCCAGCGGCTTCGACCCGGCCACCAGGCGGATCGCGCTGATGATCCCCTGGTACGTCGCCCCCACCAGGGACGAGGCCACCGCGACGGCCGCCGACGCCGTCCTGTGGTACATCCGCCGCCAGGTCAACCTGGTCACCCCGCCCGACTACTACGACGCCCGCCACGCCACCCACCGGGTGCTCGGCCAGCTGGCGGCCGGGCTGCCGCCGGAGGAGTCGATGGCCACGCTGCGCGAGCACCTGATGGTCGTGGTGGACGACGTGGAGGGCTCCCGCAAGGCGCTCGCGCGCATCGCGGAGGCGGGCGCCACGGATCTGATCATCCAGGCGCAGGTGGGCGGCCTGGCGCACGAGCGGGTGTGCGAGTCGATGAAGCTGTTCATGACCGAGGTGACGGCGTGATGGCTCGCTGGCTGACCCGTGACGATCTGGGCGCGGTCGGCGGCTCGGCCGCCGGGCTGCTGCTCGTCTCCCCCGACGCCGCCAGCGTCTTCCCGATGGGCCCCGAGGACCGCGCGGTCGCGGCGGAGCTCACGCGCTCGGCGCTGCGCGCGGCGCGCGTCGGCGAGCGGGACCGGGTCGTGGTGGCGCTGGCCGAACCGGCGGGCGCGCTCTGGGC
>NZ_JBEXUP010000211.1:0-11783 GCF_040614375.1 Nonomuraea sp. NPDC005983 | reverse complement strand
AATCCCAACCAAAAGGAATCCGTCAAATCAATGACGGGGTTTGTGCATCATGCACTGGCTTTTAGCACACTGTTGAGTTCTCAAGAAACGGACGCGAACTTCGTCACCCAGATCCTGTCGATCCGCGATCAGAGGCGCACCTCTCGCTGATCCAGTTTACCCGACTCGGACGATCTTTGTCAAATCGCCCGATCCGGGATCTTCCGGACCTACCCTGTTCCCAGGGCAACCCCTCTAACTTACTCCAACTTCAGAGCTTTGTCCAATCGGATCTGGACGCGCCCCGAAAGATCGGATCTGCCGGAGGGATGTCGGAGCTAGCTGCCCCGCACGGAAAACTGTAGCAGCCCCAGCGAGGTCCAAGGTCCATCTTCGGTAACGAATAGGTCTTCCCCGCGTGCGGAGGGCCCAAACATTCAGCCTTGCGGCAGCATGGCGAGCTGAGCCTCCAGCCGCGCGATGTCAGCAGCTGACTGCTCGGCCCGTCCTCTGACCTTGGCCACCACGTCGTCGGGCGCCTTGGCCATGAACTGCTCGTTGCCCAGCTTGGCCGCCACCTGAGCGGCCTCCTTCCGGGCCACGGCCAGATCCTTCTCCAGACGCTTACGCTCGGCCGCGACGTCGATGGCGCCGGCGGTGTCGATCTCGACGCTCACTCCGCCCACAGTGAGCCGTGCCGTGGCGGCGAACGTGTCGCCCGGCGCGGTCAGCCGCAGCAGAGACCGGATAGCACCCTCCTGCGCAGCCAGGGCCGTGCCGGACAGCGCTAGCCGCGCCGCCACCTTCTGGCCCGGCTTCAGCCCCTGGTCGGAGCGGAACCTGCGGACCTCGGTCACCAGCTCCTGTAGCGCCACGATCTCCGCCTCGGCGGCCGGATCGGCGTATCGCGCATCGATCTCGGGCCAGGGCGCGACGACGATCGACTCGCCGCCCGTGACCGCCCGCCACAGTTCCTCCGTGACGAACGGCACCAGCGGATGCATCAGCCGCAGCAGCGCGTCGAGGACGTGCCCGAGCACCAGCCTGGTGTGCTCCAGCCCCTCGCCGAGCTGGATCTTGGCCAGCTCCAGATACCAGTCGCAGACCTCGTCCCACGCGAAGTGGTAGAGCAGGTCGGACGCCTTGGCGAACTCGAACTCGTCAAACGCCGCGTCGGCGGACGAGATGACGCTCTGCAGCCGCGACAGGATCCACCGGTCGGCCGCCGTCAGCTCCAGCCCTTCCAGGGACCCGACGGCCGCCCCGTTCATCAGCGCGAACCGGGTGGCGTTCCAGATCTTGTTGCAGAAGTTGCGGGAGCCGGCCGCCCATTCCTCGCTCACCGCGACGTCCGCGCCGGGGTTGGCGCCGCGCAGCAGCGTGAAGCGGGTCGCGTCGGCGCCGAAACGCTCGATCCAGTCGAGCGGGTCGACCACGTTCCCGAACGACTTGGACATCTTCTTGCCGTACTGGTCGCGGACCATGCCGTGCAGCGACACCACGCGGAACGGCGGCTCGCCGTCCATCGCGTACAGCCCGAACATCATCATCCGGGCGACCCAGAAGAAGAGGATGTCGTACCCCGTCACCAGCACGGACGTCGGGTAGAACCGGGCCAGCTCCGGTGTCGCGTCGGGCCAGCCGAGCGTCGAGAACGGCCAGAGCCCGGACGAGAACCAGGTGTCGAGGACGTCAGCGTCCTGGACGTAGCCCTCGGGGGCCTGCTCGTCGGGGCCCACGCAGACGACCTCGCCGTCGGGGCCGTACCAGACCGGAATCCGGTGCCCCCACCACAGCTGCCGCGAGATGCACCAGTCGTGCATGTCGTCGACCCAGTCGAAGTACCGCTTGGCGAGCTCCGGCGGGTGGATGCGGGTGCGGCCGTCGCGCACGGCGTCGCCGGCGGCCTTGGCCAGTGGCGAGACGTTGACGAACCACTGGAGCGACAGCCGGGGCTCCACCACGGTCTTGCACCGTGAGCAGTGCCCGACCGAGTGCAGGTACGGACGCTTCTCCGCGACGATCCGGCCCTCGGCCCGCAGCGCCGCCACCACCGCCGGGCGCGCCTCGAACCGGTCGAGGCCGAGGAACGGCCCGTGCGCGGTGATCACGCCGCGCTCGTCCATGACCGTCAGCGACGGCAGCGAGTGGCGGCGGCCGATCTCGAAGTCGTTGGGGTCGTGCGCGGGGGTCACCTTGACCGCGCCGGTGCCGAATGCGGGGTCGACGTGCTCGTCGGCGACGACGGGGATCATACGCCCGGTAAGCGGCACCTCCACGAGGGTGCCGACCAGGTGCGCATACCGCTCGTCGGAAGGATGCACGGCCACCGCGGTGTCGCCGAGCATGGTCTCGGCCCGCGTGGTGGCCACGACGATCTCGTCGGAGTAGCGGATCGAGACGAGCTCGCCTTCGTCGTCGCTGTGCTCCACCTCGATGTCGGAGAGCGCGGTCAGGCAGCGCGGGCACCAGTTGATGATGCGCTCGGCGCGGTAGATCAGACCGTCGTCGAAGAGCTTCTTGAAGATCGTGTGGACGGCTCGCGAGAGCCCCTCGTCCATGGTGAACCGCTCGCGCGACCAGTCGACGCTGTCGCCGAGCTTGCGCATCTGGCCGAGGATCCGGCCGCCCGACTCCTCCTTCCACTCCCAGACCCGCTCGACGAACGCCTCACGGCCCAGGTCGTGGCGCGATAGCCCCTGCTTGGCCAGCTCGCGCTCGACGACGTTCTGGGTGGCGATGCCCGCGTGGTCCATGCCGGGCAGCCACAGGGCCTCGCGCCCCTGCATGCGGGCGCGGCGGGTCAGCGCGTCCTGGATGGAGTGGTCGAGGGCGTGCCCGATGTGCAGGACGCCGGTCACGTTCGGCGGAGGGAGGACGATGCTGAACGGCACGCGTGAGCTGCCAGGGTCGGCACGGAAGTAGCCTTCGGACACCCAGCGCTCGTAGCTTCGGGTCTCGACGTCGGCCGGGGTGTACTGGGTAGGCAGCTCTGGCGTTGTCACAGTGACCAATTCTAGGGAGGCGGAACAGCGAAACGCCCCATGGATCTGCATCCACAGGGCGCCTGCCGTGCTTGGGAGGCCGTCAGGCCGACTTCTCGCGTGGCGTGCGCTGCTGCTTGGCGGCGAGCTGGTCACGCGGGACAAGGGTCGGGATCGCGTGCTCCAGCACCGACTCGCGGGTGATGACGACGCGTGCTACGTCCTCGCGGGAGGGCACCTCGTACATGACGGACAGGAGCACCTCCTCAAGGATCGCGCGCAGCCCACGGGCACCCGTGCCACGCAGGATGGCCTGGTCGGCGATGGCTTCGAGCGCGTCGTCGGTGAACTCCAGGTCTACGCCGTCGATCTCGAACAGCTTGCGGTACTGCTTGACCAGCGCGTTGCGCGGCTCGGTGAGGATCTGGATGAGCGCTTCGCGGTCGAGGTTGTGCACCGAGGTGATGATCGGCAGGCGGCCGACGAACTCGGGGATCATGCCGAACTTCAGCAGGTCTTCCGGCATCACGTCGGCGAAGATGTCGGCGCTGTCGACCTCTTCTTTGGACCGGATGACGGCGTTGAAGCCGATGCCCTTCTTACCGACCCGCGACTCGATGATCTTCTCCAGACCGGCGAAGGCGCCGCCGCAGATGAACAGCACGTTCGTGGTGTCGATCTGGATGAACTCCTGGTGGGGGTGCTTGCGGCCGCCCTGCGGCGGAACCGAAGCCGTGGTGCCCTCGAGTATCTTCAGCAGCGCCTGCTGCACTCCCTCACCCGAGACGTCGCGCGTGATCGACGGGTTCTCGCTCTTACGGGCGATCTTGTCGACCTCGTCGATGTAGATGATGCCGGTCTCGGCCTTCTTCACATCGTAGTCGGCGGCCTGGATGAGCTTGAGCAAGATGTTCTCGACGTCCTCGCCGACGTACCCGGCTTCGGTGAGCGCGGTGGCGTCGGCGATGGCAAAGGGGACGTTCAGCATCTTCGCCAGGGTCTGCGCCAGCAGCGTCTTGCCGGAACCCGTGGGCCCGAGCAGCAGGATGTTGCTCTTGGACAGCTCAGGGCCGTCATCCCTGCCCCGGTCGCCGGACTGCACCCGCTTGTAGTGGTTGTAGACCGCCACCGAGAGCGCCTTCTTCGCCTTGTCCTGACCGATGACGTAGGCGTCGAGGAACTCGAAGATCTCCCTCGGCTTGGGCAGGTTGTCCCACTTGAGCTCGGAGGACTCGGAGAGCTCCTCCTCGATGATCTCGTTGCAGAGATCGATGCACTCATCGCAGATGTAGACGCCTGGACCGGCAATGAGCTTCTTGACTTGCTTCTGGCTCTTCCCGCAGAAAGAGCACTTCAGCAGGTCTCCCCCGTCGCCGATGCGTGCCACCCCAGATACTCCTTTGCGTGGGACCGCCCTGCTCCCGCGATCCGTATCCTCCGGACCCGGTCCGAACCGCTCAGGTTTCGACGTTACCGTCTTCTGGGCCCTCAGTGAGCCCCCTAGCGGCGAGTCGCACCGGAACGTGCCTTAATGGGCAGCGCTCCGGTGCGCACCTCTCATCTAGGAAGCAACAGCCTGAGCTCGCTTCTTCCTGGACGGGATGATGTCGTCGATCAGACCATACGCCTTCGCCTCGTCCGCGTTGAGAATTTTGTCGCGTTCGATGTCCTTACGGACTTCGGCGGAGCTCTTACCGGAGTGCCTCGCCACGATGTCCTCCAGGAGGGCTCGCATGCGAAGGATCTCGCGGGCCTGGATCTCGATGTCGCTTCCCTGGCCACCACCCTCGGTGGAGGGCTGGTGGATCAGCACCCGGGCGTTGGGCAGCGCGAACCGCTTGCCCGGGGTGCCGCCGGCCAGCAGCACGGCCGCGGCGGACGCGGCCTGGCCGAGGCAGACGGTCTGGATCTCCGGCCGGACGAACTGCATCGTGTCGTAGATCGCCGTCATGGCGGTGAACGAACCGCCGGGCGAGTTGATGTAGATGCTGATGTCACGGTCGGGGTCGAGCGACTCCAGCGTCAGCAGCTGGGCCATGACGTCGTTCGCCGACGCGTCGTCGATCTGCACCCCGAGGAAGATGATGCGGTCCTCGAAGAGCTTGGTATACGGGTTCATCGTCTTCACCCCGTACGAGGTGCGTTCCGAGAACTCCGGAATGATGTAGCGGCTGTTGATATCCACTTCAGCTTCCCCTAGGAGACGGGGCCCTGCGAGGGCACCTGCCGCGCGCTGCGCACGACGTGGTCGATGAAGCCATAGTCCTTGGCCTCCTCGGCCGTGAACCAGCGGTCGCGGTCAGAATCGGCCTCGATCTGCTCGAGCGGCTGCCCCGTGTGGAAGGCGATCCGCTCGGCCAGGGTCTTCTTCACATAGAGCATCTGCTCGGCCTGGATGGCGATGTCGGCGGCGGTGCCACCGATGCCGCCGGACGGCTGGTGCATCATGATGCGCGCGTGTGGCAGACCGTAGCGCTTGCCCTTGGTGCCCGCGGAGAGCAGGAACTGCCCCATCGAGGCCGCCATGCCCATCACGACCGTGGAGACGTCGTTCGGTACATACTCCATCATGTCGTAAATCGCCATGCCGGCGCTCACCGAGCCACCAGGCGAGTTGATGTAGAGCGTGATGTCGCGATTGGGATCGTCGGCCGCGAGCAGCAGCAGCTCGGCGCAGATGCGGTTGGCGATCTCGTCGTTCACCTCCTGCCCGAGCACGATGATGCGCTCGCGCAGCAGGCGCTGGTACAGCTGGTCCTCGAGCCGGAAGGACGAGCCGTTCTCACGGCCTCGCGACTCAGGCTGATAAAAGGTCGGCGGGCTGGTCACAGCGTCACCTTCCGATGCGTCGTAATCGATGGGCTTTGCTTGTGACCTTAACGCGCGCCGCACACAGGTCATGCCCGGTCCACCGACTGTTCGCTGACGGCGCAGGTTCAGGTCAACGGTCGCCCGTGACCCTGCGGCGCTCCTCGACGTCCAGCTCATGATTGAGTTTACGCAACGTGTCAGTGCCGATCGCCCCCTTCTCGTAGAGCCGGCGAAGCTTCTCGCGCTGGGCTCTGATCAGCTCGCGGCGC
This sequence comes from Nonomuraea sp. NPDC005983, assembly GCF_040614375.1. Classification (NCBI taxonomy): domain Bacteria; kingdom Bacillati; phylum Actinomycetota; class Actinomycetes; order Streptosporangiales; family Streptosporangiaceae; genus Nonomuraea; species Nonomuraea sp. NPDC005983. Next base: position 5,740 of record NZ_JBEXUP010000211.1, on the reverse strand, counting down.
AGGCCGCCATGGCCCGCCTCGAGGTCGACCCCCGGGCCGGCCTCGCCGAGGAGGTCGTCTTCGAGTATCGCCCTGACCCGGTCCAGGCGCAGCTCGAAGAGCTGCCTGAAGACCTCGGCCGTGTGCTCGTCCACCCTGCCGTCGGCGGCCAGTTCGTCCAGGCGGGCGAGCGCGGCCTCCAGCATGGTCTGACGCGCGGTGGTCTCCTCCAGGATCTCGGTGCGCGACTCGCTCAGTCCCACGCGCCGCAGCACCAGGCCGAGAGTGGTGGCCTGCAACCCGAGCGACACCAGGACGACGCAGGCCGCCAGGAAGATCAGCAACGGCCGGTTTCCGGCGGAGAGGGGGATCGACAGGGCGATGGCCAGCGTGATCGCGCCGCGCATCCCCGCCCAGCCCAGCACCAGGCGCTGCTTGCGCTCGATCGGCTCTCTCAGCCGGACCAGCGGCAGCACCAGCACCGTCCACACCAGCCGTAGCAGGATGACGGTTGCGACGGTGACCAGGCCCGCGACCGCGTAGCGGGACCACGCCGTGCCGCCCAAGTGCTGGAACACCGTGACGATCTGCAGGCCGAGCAGCACGAACAGGGTGGACCCGAGCAGGTGGATCAGCACGTTCCAGAAGACCTGGCCGGTCAGCCGGGAGGCGGGCTGCAGGACGTGCCCGGTGATGCCGAACGAGAAGCCGGTCACGATGGTCGCCAGCACGCCCGACACGCCGAGGTGCACGGCCGGTATGTAGGCGACGAACGGCGTCAGCAGCGACAGCACGATCTGGCTGCGGGGGTCGTGGAACAGCGGCCGGACCCTGCCGATCACCCAGGCGACCACGAGGCCGTACAGGATGCCGCCGCACACGATCCGCAGCAGGGTGAGCGCCCCGTGGGCGGCCGTGACCCGGCCGGTCAGCCCGTCGACCGCGAGCCCGAACATGGTGAGCGCGACGCCGTCGTTGAGCAGGCTCTCGCCTTCCAGGATCGTCACGAGCCGCCTGGGCGCGCCGACCCGCTCCAGCACGGACGTGGCGGCCACGGCGTCGGTGGGGGCGACGGCCGCGCCGAGCGTGAGCGCCGCCGCCCACGTCAACCCTGGGACGGTGGCACCTAGGACGACCATCACGCACAGCCCGGTCGCGCAGGTCAGGCCCACCGCCAGGACGCTGATCGGGACGGCGTCGTGCCTGGTTTCACGCGGAGCCGTCAGGAAGGCGGCGCGGTAGAGCAGTGGCGGCAGGAACACGTTGAGCACCACCTCGGGCTCGACGTGCACCACCTCCGCGGACAGCAGCAGGCTCAGCGCCGCGCCGAACAGGACGAGGAGGAACGGCTCCGGCACGCGCAGGTGCCTGGCGAGCACGCCGGACACCACCATCGCGAGCCCGACTCCCAGGGCGAGGATGAAGAGCTGGTCCCCCATGGCCTCTCACCTGCCCAAAAACCGACAAAGCCCCCAACCGCATGGCGGTGGGGGCTTCGTACGTGAAGGTCAGTCTTCGGTCTTCTCCTCGGCGGGCTCCTCGACGACCTCTTCACCGTTGATCTCGGTGTAGATGGCCTTGAGGTCGACCTCGTTGCCCTCGGAGTCGACAACCTTGGCGGCGTCGCCGATGACGGACTTCGCCTTGTCGCGGACGATCTCGACCATGGCCAGCGTGAGCTGGTCGTTGTCGGCCAGGTGCTGGGCGAGCTGGTTGGGCTGGACGCCCATCTCCATGGCGCGGCGGACCACGAAGTTGGTCAGCTCCTGCTCGGAGACGCCGAGCTCCTCCGCCTTGACGATCTTGTCGAGGACGAACCCGACCTTGATCGCCTTGGCCGAGCTGGTCTCGAACTCAGCGAGGCGCTCCTCCTCCGTCGTCTGGTAGAGACGGAAGAACGCGTCGCGACTCAGGCCGCTCTCGGCGACCTGGTGGTCGAGGTTGTGCTTGCGGGCGTCGACCTCAGCCTTGAGCGCGCTGTCGGGGATCGGGATGTCGATCTTCTCCAGCAGCGTGTCGAGGGCGTTCTCGCGGGCCTGGACGACCTGCTCGATGAGCTTGTTGCGGCGGGCCTGCTCGCGGATGCTCTCCTTGAGCTCGTCGAGCGTGTCGAACTCGCTCGCGAGCTGCGCGAACTCGTCGTCGAGCTCGGGCAGGACCTTCTCCTTGACCGACTTGACGTTGATGATCACGTCGGCTTCCTCGCCGGCGTTGGCGCCGCCGACCAGCTCGGTCTTGAAGCTCTTCTCGTCGCCCGCGGACATGCCCTCGAGCGCGCCGTCGAGACCCTGGAGCACCGAGCCCGCGCCGACCTCGTAGGAGACCTCGTTGGCCTGCTGCTCCTCGATGTTCTTACCGTCGATCTCGGCGCGCAGGTCCATGACGACGAAGTCGCCGGACGCGGCGGGACGCTCGACGCCGGTCAGCGTGGCGAAGCGCTGGCGCAGCCCGTCGAGCTGGGCGTCGATGTCGGCGTCGGAGACCTCGGCGGAGTCGACGGTGACCTCGACACCCTGGTAGTCAGGGACGTCGAAGTTGGGACGGATGTCGACCTCGGCGGTGAACTCGATCTGCTCGCCGTCGTCGATCTTCGTGACCTCGATGTCGGGCTGGCTGACCGGGAACAGGTCGACCTCGTCGACGGCCTGGCCGTACAGCTTGGGCACCGCGTCGTTGAGGGTCTCCTCCAGCACCACCGCCCGGCCGAAGCGCTGCTCGATGATGCGAGCCGGGACCTTGCCAGGGCGGAACCCGGGAACGCGCACCTGCTGCGCGACCTTCTTGTACGCCGCATCCAGGCTCGAGCGCAGCTCGTCGAACGGCACCTCGACAGTGAGCTTGACCCGGGTCGGGCTGAGCTCCTCGACAGCGGTCTTCACGGGGTGGTCTCCTTGATCAAGCTTCCAGTGATCGCGGGCGCGTCCATTCGGTACGGCTCACGCGCCGCGCCCACATGATCGGCGTTGGGCATGCTCCGCTACGGCGGTACCAAACGCCGTTGGCCAGTCTAGGGCAGACCCAGCGACTCTCAGAACTCTTCGGCGATCGACCTCAGCAGCTCGACGGTCTCGTCGGGCGTGGTGCTGACTGCACAGAGCCGTTCCATCACCGCTGTGTACCTGTCGACGTCCTCGCGCTTGTCCAGGTAGAGGGCGCTGGCGAGTTGCTCGACGTAGACGACGTCCGGGAGCTCGTGGTCGGGGAAGCGCAGGATGCTGAACGCACCGCCCTCGGCGCTGTGGCCGCCGAAGCTGAACGGCATGACCTGGATCGTGATGTTCGGCTGCCGCATCAGGTCGATCAGGTGCTCGAGCTGTGCGCGCATGACCTCGGCTCCGCCGATGGGACGGCGCAGCGCGGCCTCGTCGATGACCGCCCAGAAGACCGGCCCCTCGGGGCGTTCGAACACCCGCTGGCGCTCCAGCCGGAGGTCGACCCTGCGGGCGATCTCCTCGGCGCCGACGCCGGCCGATCCGGCGGTGACCACCGCTCTGGCGTACTCCTTGGTCTGCAGCAGACCGGGGACGAACTGGACCTCGTAGGTCCTGATCCTGGCCGCGGCCTCCTCGAGACCCACGTACGCCTGGAACCAGGTGGGCAGGATGTCGTTGAAGCGGTGCCACCAGCCGGGCTCGTTCGCGGTCGCCACCAGGTCGAGGACGGCGTGGCGGGCCTCGTCCTCGACGACGCCGTACAGGGTCAGTAGGTCGGACACGTCGCGCTCCTTGAACCCGACCCGTCCGAGCTCCATGCGGCTGATCTTGGATTCCGAGCCGCGGATGAGGTGCCCCGCCTCCTCGCGCGAGACGCCCCTGCCTTCCCTGAGCCTGCGTAGTTGGGAGCCCAGGAGGATACGCAGCGCCGTAGGCCCGGAACCCGGCTGGTTCTGCGTCACTGTGCCTCCCTATCAAGGTCCGCACACACAGTGACACCACAACGCCGCGTATGACAAGGTCTCAACCTGGTGTCCGAATCGGCTAGCCACCCGGTAACCGACCATGCGGCTGCACATTGCACATGCACGTGCATTTGGGTCTTGCAGCGTCGGCGGTCCTGACCCATGATGGTCTTGTGCATATTGGGCAAAACATGCACGAAACCGAGGGCAATCGGGAGGTATCGGCGGGATGGTTGGGGACCCCTTGGCCACTGCCGATTGTCTGCAGATCACCCGCGAGGTGGGCTTTGACCACCTGTTGACCTCGGGCAAGCCCTACACGGCCTCATGCCCCCTCCCCTTCCAGGCCGACTCGGTCAAGACGGCGAGGGATGTGACACGCTCGACCCTGCGGCGCTGGGGGCTGTCAGAGCTGAGCGACGACGCCGCGCTGGTGGTGTCCGAGCTCGTGACGAACGCCGTCAGGTACGCGGTGTACGCGCGCGGGCAGCAGGGCATCCAGCTGCTCCTGATGCGGGTGGCGCCGCACTTCCTGCTTGCTGTGGCCGACCCGAGCGACGAGATCCCGCGGCCCAAAGAGCCCGACTTCATCTCCGAGAACGGGCGCGGGCTCTACATCGTCGAGACCTACAGCCAGTGCTGGGGCTGGGACCCCCTGGCCCGCGGTGGCAAGGCCGTGTGGGCCCTCTTTCGCGCCGACTCCTGATTTATTACCCTTTCTTGCAGTGAAGGGGAGTACCTCCGAACACGCCTGATCGTCACGACGGCCCTCGTGGGCCCGGTCAGGCGGGCCCTTGGCGGCGAGGGAGACCTTCCGGCCCATCGTTGTCAGGCTGGAGGTTCCGAGGTGCGGATGCTCGTCCCCATGTCCCTGCTGGCGGCCGTCTACGGCGCCGTGCTCGCCGGGCTCGTCCTGGTGGGGGTCCCCGTTCTCTGGGTCGTCCTGGGAGCCTGCGCGATCCTGCTGGTGCAGTGGCTGTCCACCGAGCTGCTCGCGCGGCGGATGACCAAGGCCCGATTCGTCACGGCGGACGAGGAGCCGGAACTGCACGCGGTGCTCGACCGGTTGTGCGCGCTGAGCGACGCCCCCAAGCCGCGGCTGGCGATCAGCCCGTCGCCGGCGCCGAACGCGTACACCGTCGGACGGTCACGACGCAGCGCGACGATCATCGTCACCACGGGCCTGCGCGCCAGGCTCGACCCGGACGAGCTGACCGCCGTCCTCGCCCACGAGATCGCCCACATCAGGCACAGCGACGTGGCGGTCATGACGGTGGCCAGCTCGTTCGCCATCGCCCTGGCCGCGTTCGCCAAGGGCACCGGACGTGTCGCGGTCGAGGCGCCCGGCCTCCTGCTGGAGGAGTTCCCGTACGGCCTGCTGATCGGGCTCGCGGTGCTGGCGGGCGGCGGACTCGCAGGCCTGGTCAGCTTCCTCGCCCATCTGCCGCTCCGCTGGCTCAGCCGGGCCAGGGAGCTCGCGGCCGACCGCGCCGCCGCCGACCTCCTCGGCCAGCCGGGGCTGCTCGCCTCGGCCCTGCTGAAGGTGCACGAGGACGAGGGCATCCCGCTGCGGGACCTCCGTCGCGGGGTTCCGGCGCTGGGGCTGGTGGCGTCGCGCACCAGGGAGGGCCGCCTGATGGCCACCCACCCGCACGTCCACGAACGCGTCAGGCGGCTGGTGGGCTGAATCGCGGGACCCCGGACATGCGGAAGGCCACTCGCGATCACGACGAGTGGCCTTACTCCTGGTCGAACAGTCGGGGCGACAGTGTGCTGGTTCAGGACATAGGAAACCCATGTCGCAAGACATAGGAAACTTCAATGGAGTGTGTCTCGGGACATAGGCAACCATCGCGATCATGA
>NZ_JBEXUP010000210.1:0-11924 GCF_040614375.1 Nonomuraea sp. NPDC005983 | reverse complement strand
ACCGGCGTGTGGGCGGCGGTCACGGGCACGGCCCTGGCCGCCGGCCCCCTGCTCGGCGGCCTCCTCGTGGACGCGTACGGCTGGCGCGCCGTCTTCCTGATCAACCCGCCGCTCGCCCTGATCAGCCTCCTGGCCGTCCGCGACGTCCGCTCGCCCAGAGGCGCCCGCGCCATCGACTGGACGATCCAGGCCCTCGCCTGCCTGTTCCTCGGATTGCTCGCGGAAGCCCTGATCGGCTCCTCCGTCGTGGCCGGAGCGCTGGCGTGCGCGGCGCTGGTCGCGCTCGTCGTGGCGGAGCGCCGCAGCGCCGCCCCCGCCCTGCCCGGCGGCCTGCTCACCGCGACCTGGCCGGAGCTCCTCGCGGGTACGGCGGCCAACTTCGCCTTCTCCGGCGCCCTGTTCGTCCTCACCCTGCTGCTCCAGGACGCCCGCCACCTGACCCCGCTGGCGACGGGCCTGGCCTTCCTGCCGCTCACCCTGCCCATGGCGATCAACCCCGTCCTCACCGGACGGATCGTCGCCCGCGTCGGCCCCCGCCTGCCGATCCTCGGCGGCCTGACCCTGCTCGCGACCGGCCTCGCGGGCCTTGCCCTGACGGACCTGCTCGCGCCGTGGCTCCTGGTCATGGGCTTCGGCCTGTCGTTCTGCCTCCCGGCGCTGGTGGCGGGCACGGTCGCGAGCGCCCCGCCCGGCACGGCGGGCACGGCGGGCGGCGTGCTCAACGCGGCCCGCCAGACGGGCGCCACCCTGGGCGTGGCGATCCTGGCCACCCTCGCCCACCCCCTGCCGGCGGCGGCGATCCTCACCGCCGCGACCACCGCCTGCTACGCCCTCACCTCCCGCCGTACCCCCGCACCGCAAGTTCGATCTCGTTGAGCCGGTCGAGCATTTCGGGGTTGACGTTCAGCATCGGGCAGCGGAAGCAGGCTTCTCTGAACTTTGGGGCCGGTCCGTCCCAAAGCCTCTGATCTGCAGCTCTCTGACACCGAATCGGTGATGCCAGAGGAATCACGGCGAGATGTTCCGGAGAGCGAGAGCCGCTCCGCCTGCCGTATCAGTACTGTGACTTCGCATGACCGACACCGAGATTGAGATCACCGCAGACCTGGTCCGCGACCTGCTGCAGGAGCAACATCCGGACCTTGCAGGGCTGGCCATCCGCGAGGTGGCGGGCGGCTGGGGCAACCACATGTGGCGCCTCGGAGACGAGTTGGCCGTGCGCATGCAGCGCATGGACCCTACCCCGGAGCTCCAGCTCAAGGAGCGGCGGTGGCTACCTGTGCTGGCTCCGCGCCTGCCGCTCCCGGTGCCGACCCCGGTGCGGTTCGGCGAACCGTCCGAGCGCTTCCCCAAGCACTGGACCGTGATGACGTGGGTTCCCGGCGAGCCGCTGGACCACGGCTCGATCAGCCGCGGCGCCCACGCGGCCGACACGCTGGCGGGCTTCCTCAGGGCGCTCCATGTGGAGGCGCCCGCCGAGGCCCCGGCCAGTTCGGACCTCGGCGCTCACCCCAAGAGGTGCACGGGCGGCTTCGAGCAGTTCTTGCAGGCCATTGACCCCGACGCCGTCGGCGATGTCCGCGCCGTCCGGGCCGTCTGGGCCGATGCCGTCGCGGCCCCCGAGTGGGAGGGCCCGCCGATGTGGCTGCACGGTGACCTCCATCCCGCGAATGTCGTCGTCTCGGACGGGACGCTCTCGGGCGTGATCGATTTCGGTGCCTTGTTCGCCGGCGATCCCGCGTGGGACCTCGGCGCCGCGTGGGTGCTGCTACCCGCGGGCACGGCCGCACGGTTCTTCGACGCGTACGCGCACGCGGACGAGGCAACGATCAGGCGCGCCCGCGGGCTGGCCGCCATGAAGAGCCTCTTCCTGATGCTTATGGGGCAGAACGGAGATCGGGGCCTCCCCGGCGGTAAGCCGAACTGGGGACCTGCAGGCCGGGCGGCACTTGATCGTGTTCTGAAGGGCGTTTGATGCACGCTTCTTTGAACTTGTTCTCGATCTTGGTTGAGGGCCGGCCGCAGGAGTGAACATCTGACACATGCGTGCTCATGAACACAAGGAGTTGAGAAGGCTCGGCCGCAGGTGCCGATGGACACCTTGCGCTTCTCGAAGTGAGCGAGGAACGCGTCCCATTCTTCCTCGGTGGGGGCCGGTACTCTTCGCTGGGCCTGGTAGCGCGACGGCGGGCGATGAACGCCCTGTGCGCCTCGATCGACTCGGCCGGGTAAACGGCCTTGTAACCCATCGTTGTATCAATACTCTTATGACCGCAGATCACTTGGGCGATGTGCGGCGGCAGTCCGTTCATGATGGCGTCGGTGACGAAGAACCGTCTTTTGCCCGTACTCGCTGTGTGCGGTTGTGTTCGTGTGGCGATCGAGCAGGTGGCTTTCCACCGGGGTGTTCGCGCTGGGGGTCGTCGCTCGTGCTGCGTTTCCGGGCAGGTCATGTGACGCAGATCACTAGCTTGGGGTGCTCGTAGAGCAGATTGTCGGTGGTGCCTGCGATCGTGTCCTGCATGGGCGAGCTGGTCGAGCGAGTGGATGAACTGGACCGCGTGCTGGGAGTCGTGGACCGGGCAGAGGCGGAGCGTCGGCGATGGATGCATCGGATCGCGACGACGATCTGTCGCGATCCGATGCGGCGGATCCTCGTGCTGCGCCGAGCGGAGCAGCACACTCGCTTTCCCGGCCACTATGACGTGATGGTCGGCGGTGCCGTGGATGTGGGCGAGTCGTATGAGGACGCGGCAGCCCGCGAGCTGTCCGAGGAACTGGGCGCCAGCGTCCCGGTGCGTTTCATGTTCAAGTTCCTGTGCCGGGATGGGGTCAGCCCTGTCTGGTTCGGGGTGCATGAGGCCGTGATCACTGAGCCATTGGTTCCAGATCCGTCCGAGATCGCTTGGCATGCCTGGCTCACAGAGCTCGAACTGCGGGAGGTCGTTGATCGATGGCCTTTCGTTCCCGGTGGGCGAGAGGCGTTGCGCCGATATTTGGTATTCGGGCAGGGACCCATAGCCGGAGCCGGCCGCATCCCGCTCTCGGCGGCGCCGTCCTGTCACCGAGAGTGACGGCATCCTAGGGCCGTCAGTGAAACAATCCGTTTTTGGATCAGTTATCGGCTGTTTCCCCTACGGTGTCGGTCATGACAGCCTTCTCCGTCATCCGATCCGCCGTGATCCCCTCGGCCGGCCCGATCCAGGACTTTGACATCGTCAGGTTGGACGGACGTCCGCTCCTCGTCTGTGTCGACACCGTCAACGGCGTGTTCCTGTGGGACCCGTCCGAGGATCGGTGGAGCAGGCACCAGCTGGACATGCCGTTCCACAAGGACAGCGATTTGCGCTTCACCGAGGTGCTCGCGATCGGCGCCGTCGTCCACAACGGCCGAATCGTGATCGGCGGGGGAGCGACCCATCAGCCGTTCGCGCAGTGGGACCTGGGGAGCGGCGCGGTGCGGGTCTTCGCGGACGAGTCGCATGCCGGCCTCGGAAAGTCGCTGGGGATGGAGCTGGACGGGCGCCCCATGCTCGTCGGCGGCGACAGCAGCACGTGCCCCCGCGTGCGTGTGTACGACGTGGAGCGGCGCGAGCTGCACGCGGAGCTGTGCGAACATCATTTCGACGGTCTCGGCGGCCTGACGTCGGGGATGCTGAAGGACCGGCCGGTGCTGGTGTCGGGCAGTTGGGACGGCAGCGCCGTGGTGTGGGACCTGCGTGAAAGGCGGAGCCTCGTCAAGTTCGGCCGCTACGTCGGCGGCTTGCAGGGGGTCGGGCTCGTACCGGTCGGCGGACGGCCCCATGTGGTGGCGGCCAGCCGCGCCGAGGTCGTGCTCGGCGACCCCGAGACGGGCGAATGGGGCGAGCCGCTCGCCGGGCACGATGGCGAGGTGTCCGCTGTCCGCCTCACCGAGCTCGACGGCCGGACAGCGGTGATCACGGCGGGGCGGGACGGGCGCCTGCTCATGCGGAGCCTCGATTCTGTCTGAGGACGTGGGGCCATCCTGCGCAACTTGGCCAACGTGGAGCCGCTTGTCAGCGCGATCTCCACTGTTGAGATTGACGCCTCTGCACCGATCGACCGGATCGTCCAGCAGCTTGAGGAACTTGCGCGAACGACGCTGTGATCAAGGCCAGCGCTTGTGCAGGTGGTCTTGAATGTATGCCCGTAACTCGGGGTTCTGCCCGATCTTGCCGGGTTTGGGGCGCGGCCGGCGCGCGTCGGCGCGGGCCTGGGCCGCGTGCGGCCGGTACTGACCGTTGCCGGGGTGCCGGTTACGGCGGATCTCCCGGCTGACGGTGGAGGGCGCGCGGCCGAGCTCGCGCGCGATCTCCCGGATCGACGCCTTCTCCCGCACCCGATCAGCGATGTGGATCCGCTCGGTCTCGTTCAGATAGCGGCCACACACATCTGGGGGCGCCGCCGATGTGATCGGTAGCGCCCCCACGTGCTTGCCGGTCGGATTGCGTCCGTTACGCCATCGCCGCCCGGTCCGGGAGTTGATGCCGACGATCCGGCATGCCTCCTCGTTACTCAAGCCCCGCTGCACGAGCCGCAAGTATGCCGCCCGCTCACGGGACAGAGCCCTGCGGCCCCGAGTGCGTTCCCGGTCCTCCCGGATCTCGAAGTCCATCGCATCCCCTCATCTGGGGTGTTGCGACGACCACTAGAAGAGGAGGTGGGTGGGCGGTTCCGGGCCGTTCCGTCAGACGCTTACACGTCGTAGTACAGCTCGAACTCGTGCGGGTGCGGGCGCAGACGGATCGGGTCGACCTCGTTCTCGCGCTTGTACGCGATCCACGTCTCGATCAGGTCGGGGGTGAAGACGCCGCCCTCCAGAAGGTAGTCGTGGTCGGCCTCCAGCGCCGCCAGCACCTCGGGGAGCGAGCCCGGCACCTGCGGCACCGCGCGGGCCTCCTCCGGCGGCAGGTCGTAGAGGTCCTTGTCGACCGGCTCCGGCGGCTCGATCTTGTTGCGGATGCCGTCGAGGCCCGCCATCAGCATCGCCGCGAACGCGAAGTACGGGTTGCACGACGGGTCGGGGACGCGGAACTCGATGCGCTTGGCCTTCGGGTTGGAGCCCGTGATCGGGATGCGCACGCACGCCGACCGGTTGCGCTGGCTGTAGACCAGGTTGACCGGGGCCTCGTAGCCGGGCACCAGGCGGTGGTAGGAGTTCACCGTCGGGTTGGTGAACGCCAGCAGCGACGGCGCGTGCTTGAGCAGGCCGCCGATGTAGTAGCGGGCGGTGTCGGACAGGCCCGCGTAGCCGACCTCGTCGTAGAAGAGGGGCGAGCCGTCCTTCCACAGCGACTGGTGGCAGTGCATGCCGGAGCCGTTGTCACCGAAGATCGGCTTGGGCATGAACGTGACCGTGTGCCCGTACTCCAGGGCCGTGCTCTTGATGATGTACTTGTACAGCATCAGGTTGTCGGCCGTCTTGAGCAGCGTGCCGAACTTGAAGTCGATCTCGGCCTGGCCCGCGGTGCCGACCTCGTGGTGCTGCATCTCGACGTCGATGCCGCACTCGATGAGGTTGCGGACCATCTCCGAGCGCAGGTCGGTGAAGTGGTCCATCGGCGGGACGGGGAAGTAGCCGCCCTTGTAACGCGGCTTGTACCCGAGGTTGCCGCCCTCGGTGGCCTTGCCGGTGTTCCAGGCGCCCTCGATGGAGTCGATGTAGTAGTACCCGGCGTTCGCCTTCGTCTCGAAGCGGACGTCGTCGAAGATGTAGAACTCGGCCTCGGGGCCGAAGAAGACGGTGTCGGCGATGCCAGTGCCCTTGAGGTACTCCTCCGCCTTGCGCGCGACGTTGCGAGGGTCGCGGCTGTAGGCCTCGCCGGTCAGCGGGTCGTGCACGAAGAAGTTCAGGTTCAGTGTCTTGTGCTGACGGAACGGGTCGAGCACCGCGCTGGACGGGTCGGGCAGCAGCAGCATGTCCGACTCGTGGATGGCCTGGAAACCGCGAATGGACGAGCCGTCGAACATGAGGCCGTCGGTGAAGACGTTCGCCGCGAAATTCTCTACCGGGAAGGTGAAGTGATGCGTCGTCCCGGGCAGGTCGGTGAACCTGACATCGACGAACTGCACCCCTTCGTCACTGATGAACTTCAGGACGTCGTCGGCGGAGCTGAACACTCTCGAACCTCCCTGGGGACATGGCTATCAGCCGAATGTAGGTCGGGGCGGTTTCCAGGTGGTGTCTCGTTTGTTTCGCACGTGTTAAGTGGGTCACGTTCCGCTGGCCTCGGTGCACTCGCCGTCGCCTTCCGGGTCTTCGAGATCGTAGGGGTCCTCGGGAAGGCCCTTCGTGGGCGTCTCGTCCGGCGGGGAGTCCTCGTAGACGGGGTGGACGTAGCCGTCCTTCACGTCGCAGCGGGCGGGAGTGTGACTGGCTCCCCAGTCGTGCAGCCAGGGCGCCACGCGGCCGGAGTCGCGGTAGAACCGCACCTGGCCGCGGTGGTGCGCGACGATCCGGACGGTGGAGGCCGGCTGCCCGGGCCGGTGCACGGCGTAGACCACGAGGTAGTTCACGTCGGCCTGCGCGCTGGTGCGGCCGTGGTCCTTGAAGGTCGTCAGCTTGGTCCTGCCGTGCACTTTGATGACCTTGGTGGTCAGCTCGGCGGTCTTGGGCGCGAAGCTGTTCACCCACCCCCGCGCGTCGAAGCCGTCCTTGCGGGGCTTGCGGCGGTCCAGGTTCTTCCAGAAGAAGGAGCGCTGCTCCGGGTCGAGGGTCTTGGCGAACGCCTCCGGCCTGCCGCCCATGAGCGTCTTGGTGTCCAGGAAGGCCGTCACGAGCAGCTCGCGGGTCCGCTTCAGACCCTTGGCCACCTCCTTCTTGGACAGCCCGCCGAGCGCCCTGGCCTTCGGCATGGCGAAGCCGGACGCGCCCTCGGCGTACTTCTCCGCCGGGGAGCCGGCGAACGGGCCGGGTGCGGGCTCCTCGGCCGGGGCGGGAGTCACAGGCAGGGTCTCCTCGGGCACCGGGCCCGCGGTCACCGCCGGCCCCGAGTCCGGAGTCAGCAGGTCCGGACGGAACACCACGACCGAAGTCGCGGCGGTCAGCACCGCGACCACCAGGCCGACCGCGAGCGGCCACCTGCGGCGGGGCGGCCGGGGCGGGCGCGCGCCCTTGCTGGCCGCCGCGGTCATCCTGCGCCGTTCGTCCGCGTCGAACTGCGAGATCAGCTCCTTGAACCGTCCGTCCAGATCATCCACGAGGAGACATGATGAGGCTGAAATTGCGGGGGTTGAAGCGCGATTGGGTCACAATCGCGACCGCGGGTCCCGCCGGATACCGTTGAGGGCATGAGCAGGAGCAACGAGCCGCGCTGGACGCAGACCTGGCTGGGCGGCATCAGGTCCGCAGGGGTGGATCTCGGCTACCCCGGCCAGCGTCTGGGGCTGCCCGAGGAGGGCAGCGGCGCGATCGCCGGGTGGGGCAGGCGCATCGCCGCCCTGGTCATCGACTGGATGATCTGCACGTGGGTGGTCGTCCAGCTCCTGCTCAGGATGAACCCGGCCGAGGCGCCGTGGGCGCCCGTCGCCGTCTTCGCCGTGCAGTACCTGCTGCTCGTCGCCTTCATGGGGCAGACGTTCGGGCACCGGCTGGCCGGGATCAGGGTCGCGGCGATGGACGGCGGCAACCCGCGGCTGCTGCCGGTGCTGGTCCGCACCGTGCTGCTGTGCCTGGCCGTGCCCGCGCTGATCTGGGACCGCGACCACCGCGGGGTGCACGACCGGGTGTCCAACACCATGGTCGTCCGCATGTAGGGCCTTCCGCATACAGGACCGTCCGCATGCAGGGCCGTCCGCGAGGGCGTTGACAGCGCCGCCGCTTCGGGATCTTCTGTTGACAACGTTGTCAGCAGGGTCTCTGAAGGGACGGCTCGGCATGCGGAGATCACCTCGGCTGGGGCTGGTGGCTGGGACGGCCGCCGCCCTGATGTTCCTGGCGTTACCCGGTGTGGCGGCGGCCGATCCGCCGTCACCCGGCGCCTCCACGGCGACCGACCCGGCACCGTCGCCGCTCCCGTCCGACGCGCCCTCGGCGGCGCCGACGCAGCCCGCCCCGGTCGAGGAGGTGACGCCGCCGCCGAACGCCGCCAGGAAGGCCGCCGTCACCACCGCCCCGCCCGGCGCGCTCTTCTACTCCTCCCTCGAGACCGGCGACCCGCAGCCCGCCTGGATGAACACCGTCGAGGACGGCAAGAAGACCGAGGGCGTCACCGGCAGCACCACGGGCGGCATCCCCGGCGCGATCACCGACGAGATCGTCGACATCGCCGCCAGCGGCGAGTACACGGCGAGCGGCGAGGTCAAGGAGAACCTGTTCGACGGCGACGTCAACACCAAGTGGCTGGTCTTCACCCGCACCGGCTGGGTGTCGGTGAAGCTGTCGAAGCCGATCGCGGTCGCCCGGTACGCCATGGCCTCGGCCAACGACGCCCCCGAGCGCGACCCCCGCGACTGGGCCCTCGAAGGCTCGGCCGACGGCCGGACCTGGACCGCCGTCGACACCCGGACGAACGAGGTCTTCGACGGCCGGCTCAGGACCCGGGAGTTCACTGTGGCGGCCCCCGTCCCGTACCTCTACTACCGGCTCAACGTCACCAGGAACGGCTCGGGCGACATCGTCCAGCTCGCCGAGCTCCAGCTCTCGGACGGCGACACCACGCCCAAGCCGCCGTCCGACATGCGCACCCTGATCGGCCCCGGCCCCGGCAGCGGCTACACCGCGAAGCCCCGCGCCGGATACAGCGGGCTCAGGGCGCTGCGCTACTCCGGCAGCACGACGGGCGAGCACGGGGGCCACACCACGAACAAGGTCTTCGAGACCGACGTCGAGGTCACGGCCGACACCGAGCTGTCGTACCTGCTGTTCCCCGAGTTCACCGGCGCCTCGCTCAGCTATCCCAGCACGTACGCGAGCGTGGACCTGGCCTTCTCCGACGGCACCTACCTCAGTGACCTCAAGGCCCGCGACCAGCACGGCATCGCGCTCGACCCGAGAGCGCAGGGCGAGTCCAAGACCCTCTACGCCGACCAGTGGAACCTGAAGCGGTCGCGCATCGGGGAGGTCGCCAAGGGCAAGCGGATCAGGCGCGTCCTGGTCGCCTTCGACGCACCCGCGGGCCCGCTGCCGTTCAAGGGCTGGGTGGACGACATCACCCTCGTCAACGCCGAGCCCCGGAAGGCCGGCAGTCTGGCCGAGTACGCCGTCACCACCCGCGGCACCCACTCGACCGGCGGCTTCTCGCGCGGCAACAACTTCCCGGCCACGGCCGTGCCGCACGGCTTCAACTTCTGGACCCCGATGACCGGTTCGGGGTCGAACTCGTGGCTGTACGAGTACCACCGCAACGGCAACCCGGACAACATTCCGACCATTCAGGCGTTCGCCGCCAGCCACGAGCCCAGCCCGTGGATGGGCGACAGGCAGTCCTTCCAGGTCATGCCCTCGCTGCTGGCCAGGCCGAACCCCGACAGGGTCGCCAGGGCCGCCCAGTTCCTGCACTCAGGCGAGACCGCCAGGCCGTACTACTACGCCGTGGACCTGCTCAACGGCGTCCGCACCGAGATCGCGCCCGCCGACCACGCGGCGGTCCTCCGCTTCACCTTCCCCGGAGACACGGGCAGCCTGATCTTCGACAACTACAACAACAGCGGCGGGCTGACGATCGACGGCGGGGTGGTCACCGGCTTCACCGACACCCGCAGCAGCCTGTCGGCCGGCGCGGGCAGGATGTTCGTCTACGCCGTCTTCGACCAGCCGCCGACCGCCGGCGGCAAGCTGACCGGGGCCGGGCGCGACAACGTCACCGGCTACCTGGCCTTCTCCGCCAAGCAGGTCACGATGCGCATCGCCACCTCGCTGATCAGCGTGGACCAGGCCAGACGCAACCTGGAGCTGGAGAACGGCACGTTCGAACAGGTCCGGGCCAGAGCGCAGAAGGCGTGGGAGGACAAGCTCGGCGTCATCGAGGTGGAGGGCGCCAGTGAGGACCAGCTGACCACCCTCTACTCCAACCTCTACCGGCTGTTCCTCTATCCGAACTCGGCCTTCGAGAACACGGGCACCGCCGCGAGCCCCGTCTACAGGTACGCCAGCCCGGTCTCGCCCAGGTCCGGCACGGACACGCCCACCCAGACGGGCTCCAAGGTGGTCGACGGCAAGATCTACGTCAACAACGGCTTCTGGGACACCTATCGGACCGCCTGGCCTGCCTACTCGCTGCTCGCGCCCGAGGCCGGCGAGCTGGTAAACGGCTTCGTGCAGCAGTACCGAGACGGCGGCTGGATCGCCCGCTGGTCGTCGCCCGGCTACGCCGACCTGATGGTCGGCACCAGCTCCGACGTGGCCTTCGCCGACGCCTACGTCAAGGGCGTGCGCGGCTTCGACGCCAGGTCGGCGTACGCGGCGGCGCTCAGGAACGCCACGGTGGTGCCGCCCAGCGCGGCCGTCGGGCGCAAGGGCCTGCAGACCTCGACCTTCCGCGGCTACACCGCCCTGGACGAGGTCGGCGAGGGGATGTCGTGGGCCATGGACGGATACATCAACGACTTCGGCATCGCGAACATGGGCGCGGCCCTGGCGGCGGAGTCCAGCGGCGCGGAGAAGGCCCGCTACCTGGAGGAGTCCGAATATTTCCGGAACAGGGCCTTGAACTACGTCAACATGTTCGACCCGTCCGTGGGCTTCTTCCAGGGACGCGACTCCACCGGCAGGTGGCGGCGCACCAAGGCCGATTACGATCCCCGCGTCTGGGGCTACGACCACACCGAGACCGACGGCTGGAACATGGCCTTCCACGCCCCGCAGGACGGCGCCGGTCTCGCCGCCCTGTACGGCGGCAAGGCGGGCCTGGCCAAGAAGCTGGACGACTTCTTCGCCACCCAGGAGACCGCCACGTTCCCCGGCTCCTACGGCGTCGTCATCCACGAGATGCGCGAGGCCAGGGACGTCCGCATGGGCCAGTACGGCCACAGCAACCAGCCCTCGCACCACATCATGTACATGTACGACCACGCCGGCCAGCCGTGGAAGGCGCAGGCCAAGGTCAGGGAGGTGCTCTCGCGGCTCTACCTGGGCAGCGAGATCGGCCAGGGCTACCCGGGCGACGAGGACAACGGCGAGATGTCCGCCTGGTACGTCTTCAGCGCGCTCGGTTTCTACCCGCTCCAGGTGGGAAGCGCCGAGTACGCGGTCGGCTCGCCGCTGTTCACCAAGGCCACCGTGCACCTGCCGAACGGCAAGGACGTGGTCGTCAACGCCCCGGCCAACAGCGCGAAGAACGTCTACGTCCAGGGTCTCAAGGTGAACGGCGAGCCGTGGGTGTCGACGTCGCTGCCGCACGACGTGCTGTCCCGCGGTGCGGTCCTGGACTTCGCCATGGGGCCGGAGCCGTCCACCTGGGGAGAGCCGCCGAAGTCGATCACCAAGGACGGTGACGAGCCGCGGCCGCTGCGGGACGTCCCGGTCACCGGGGGACCGGCGGCGCTGTCGGACGACACCTCGGCCACCACCTCCACCATTTCGGGAAATATCACTCTTCATGCGCCCTCGCGGCAGAAGGTGACCTTCTACACCCTCACCTCGGCCACCACCGGCCCCACCGCCTGGAAGCTCGAAGGCTCCTATGACGGGACGACATGGGCGGTCATCGACGAACGCGCCGACCAGTCCTTCACCTGGGCGAAGCAGACCCGGCCCTTCAAGGTCGCCTATCCGGGACGGTACGCCCAGTACCGGCTCACCGTGAACGGCGTCCTCGCCGAGCTGGAACTGCTCGCCGTCCCCGACCCCGCCTGCACGCGGACGGTCAGCGGCGAGGTCGGCGGGCCGCTCACCGTCGGTTCCGGCGTCACCTGCCTGGCGGCGGGCGCGACGGTCGCGGGGCCGCTCGTGGTGCGGAAGGGCG
>NZ_JBEXUP010000209.1:0-12274 GCF_040614375.1 Nonomuraea sp. NPDC005983 | reverse complement strand
CCAGCTCCCGCCACGACACCCCGTCCCGGCGAGCCATCGCCACCAGCGCCGCCGTGGCGACGGCCGAGGTCAGGGGCGCGAGCCGCGGCGCGACCCGGTTGTTCAGCACGTTGGCCGCGGCCAGCACGGCGATCGAGGGAAGCAGCACTCCTGCAGGCTACGTCCGGCTCCGACGCCCCTCCGACAACCGCCTGCCGGCGGCGGCCTCAACGACCTCAGAGGAACAGCTTCTCGGCAGAGTCGACCGACAGCGCCCGCTGCAGCCACATCTCCAGCGTGTCGAGGTCCAGGCAACTCATGATCCGCTCCCGGTCACCGTCACCCACGGAGATCCCCCGATACTCCAGCACCCGCAGCACAGACTTGGCCTCACCTCTCGCCTCACCTCTCGCCTCACCGAGGGTCTCGCCCTTGGCGATCAGGCTCTGGGCGTACTCGCCCTGGTACAGGTAGGTCTCGGTGGCCATGAGCCGCTCCATCTCTCTTGCCAGCGGCGGCACCCGCAGATCGTGGAGGAGCGCAGCGCCGCCTCAACGACCTCAGAGGAACAGCTTCTCGGCAGAGTCGACCGACAGCGCCCGCTGCAGCCACATCTCCAGCGTGTCGAGATCCAGGCAACTCATGATCCGCTCCCGGTCACCGTCACCCACGAAGATCCCCCGATACTCCAGTACCCGCAGCACAGACTTGGCCTCACCTCTCGCCTCACCGAGGGTCTCGCCCTTGGCGATCAGGCTCTGGGCGTACTCGCCCTGGTACAGGTAGGTCTCGGTGGCCATGAGCCGCTCCATTTCCTTCTGCGCGTCGCCTGTAAGAGCCACGGTGACATATTCAGCGTACTGGCGGGCCTTGGCAGGGTCGATGCTGTCCAATGCCTCCGTAAGGGTGGCCAGGATGGCATTGATCTCCGGATGTTTGCTGTGGGTGATGGCCGAGATGGCCGACAGGCCGATGTTGCCCACGGCCTGGGCGACGTCGATGACGACGGGGGTGTTGTCGGGGCCGATCACCAGCGGAATCAGGACCAGCTCGGGGTGGCCGGTCCTGATGGCCTTCGCGGCCCACTTGGCCGTGGCCCGATCGGGGCAGATGACGACAAGGCACACCTCGCACTTGTCGCGGGCCCGGAGGTTCGCCAGATACGCGAGCCAGGTGAAATGCTTCTCGGGGTCCGGCTTGAGCTGGACTTCGGTGATGACCCCGAGTCGGGCTTCACCGTCGCCGTAGAGGATGGCGGCGTCGGCCCGGTAGACGGCTGGAACGCATTCGGACAGATCGCACGAGACGACGCGCGCCTGCGCCGTCAGGGAGATGGGCAGCTCGAACATGGTGCGCAGCATGTGGGCGGTCTGTTCGGTGTCGAGAGTGGTGATCCCGACCAGCCCCTCGTGAAGTGGCGTGACCATGACCGGGACATTACTCTACGCGATCTATCGGATACGGATAGTTTGCCGATCGCATATGGGCGGCGGAGTTTGCCGGGCCAAGACGGCGTTCGCGCTGATACGCGCGCATCGCCTCAGCGCGGGGCGCGCCGATGAGCCGGGACCCCCACGATGTTGGGACCGGGGCCCATCGGGGGCGGTCAGGTGGCGGCTGGGGTGCGCCAGCCTGCCGGGAAGCGGGTGCGGCGGCGTTCCGCCGGGGTCAGGCCGCCCCAGATGCCCTCGGCTTCACCGGCTCGCAACGCGTACGCGCGGCACTCGGCGAGAACCTGGCAGGTCGCGCAGACCGCCTTGGCGCGGGCTTCCTGGACGGGGCTGGGGGCGAGTGGGAAGAAGAGCTCAGGATCGCTGGACCTGCAGGCGCCCCCGCGCAGCCAGCCGATCTCTCCCAATGGCATACGTCAACGCTACGACCAGCTCATGATCGACCGCATCATCCTTTGGGCTGACACGCATGTACACCCTCAGTGGATGTCCCCGACGCAGCGAGCGCGCCCGCGCGTTTCAGCAGGCGCCGACGCTGTTGTTGTAGCCCGTGGCGAACGAGCGCTGGCGTTGCTGGGCGGTGCCGTGTGCGGCGGGGTTCAGCCAGTCGTCCGTGGGGTCTCCGGCGGCTTCGAGGTTGAGGAGGAGTTCGTCCTCGTCCCCTGGTTCGGCGCGGAGGGCGCCGGAGTTGATCAGGGCTGACAGCGTGCCGCCCGCGTAGCAGTCGGCCTGGAGCTCCTGTTGGACGTTCAGCTCGAAGCGGGATTCGAGCTGCGCCTGGACGGCGTGCCCCAGCTCATGGGGGACGATCAGGTAGACGGACCCGTCCCCCATCTCATTCCATAACGACTCCATCCAGTCTCGGTCGTAGGCGACGAAGTGCCCGAGCGGACAGTAGAAGGCGTTGTTCGGCACGGCACGCTCGTTACCGCACCTCGGCCCAGAATCCCCGGAATAGGGGATAAAAGCAGTGATAGGCCGATAAGTCAGCCCCTGCTGCTTGAACTGCTGCATCCAGAACTGCTCGGTGAGCTGCCGGGCCGTGATCACGTCGTCGTCGAAGCTGTCGGCTCCCCGGACGTCCCTGGAGGGAGCGCGGGTGAGCCCGCAGGCCGTCAGCAGGAGCAGGAGCGCGAGTACCAGCGCCAGGGGTCGGATCACGGGCTTCACACTTCCCACGTGTGGACGGGTTCATTCCCGTGCATACGCTCGATGTACTCCAGCGTCATGGCGCGCAGCGCCTCCTGCCGGTCGCCGCCGAGCGCGCGCACCTTGTCCACCTGCCACGTCGCCCCCGTACGGCCCGTCAGGCAGCGTCCTTCGACGACGCCGAGCAGGCGGTCGGCGACGGCCGTGTCCGCGCCCCACCTGGCGAGCCCCTCGTGCGCCATCGGCAGCAGCCGCCGCAGCACCAGCTCCGCCGCCGGCACCTCGCCGACGCCCGGCCAGTACAGGCGGGCGTCGAGGCCGTGCCGGGCGGCGGCGTTCAGGTTGTCCTCGGCGGCGGAGAAGGACATCTGACTCCAGATCGGACGTTCGGCGTGCGGCAGGACGGCCATCAGACCGTAGTAGAAGGCGGCGTTGGCCAGGATGTCCACCACCGACGGCCCCGCGGGCAGCACCCGGTTCTCCACCCGCAGGTGCGGGCTCCCGTCGGTCACCGCGTACACCGGACGGTTCCAGCGGTAGATCGTGCCGTTGTGCAGGGTCAGCTCGTGCAGGTGCGGGACGCGTCCCCGCTCCAGCTCCTCCCTGGGGTCCTCGTCCTCGCAGAGCGGCAGCAGCGCCGGGTAGTAACGGACGTTCTCCTCGAACAGGTCGAAGACCGTGGTGATCCACCGCTCGCCGAACCAGACGCGCGGCCGCACACCCTGGGCTTTCAGCTCGTCGGGACGGGTGTCGGTGGCCTGCTCGAACAGCGCGATCCTGGTCTCGCGGTGCAGCTCCCTGCCGAACAGGTAGGGCGAGTTGGCGGCGAGGGCCACCTGGGGTCCGGCGATGGCCTGGGCCGCGTTCCAGTGCGCGGCGAACTCCTCGGGACCGACCTGGAGGTGCAGCTGGACGCTGGTGCAGGCCGCCTCGGGGGTGATGCTGTCGGCGTGCGTGTCGAGGCGTTCGACGCCCTCGATCGACAGGTGGAGGTCCTCGCCGCGGGCGGCGAAGATCTGCTCGTTGAGCAGCCGGTAGCGGGGGTTGGCCGACAGGGTGCCCTCGACGACGTCCTGCTCGCGCAGCGTGGGCAGGACGCCGATCAGGACGAGGTGGCCGCCCTGTGAGCGGGCTCGGTCCTCCGCGTGGTTGAGCCGGGCCCTGACGTCGTTCTCCAGTCTGAGCGCGCCGTCACCGCCCAGCTCCTGCGGCTGGACGTTGATCTCGACGTTGAACTGGCCGAGTTCGGTGGCCCAGTCGGGGGCCGCGATGGCGGCGAGCACCTGGGCGTTGCGCATGGCGGGCCGGCCGTGCTCGTCCACGATGTTGAGCTCGATCTCCAGCCCAGCAACCGGACGGTCACGTTCGAAGCGCGACTCTCGGAGCATCTGGGCGAAAACATCCAGGCTTTGTCGCACCTTTTCCCGATATTTCCGGCGATCGTCCCTGCTGAACACGACGGCCGGCACGTCCCGTCCCATATCCGAAAATGTCGCACGTCAGGGACGGTTAGGCCAGAGCGTCACCCGCTCAGACCAGGCGGCGGGCCGTGGCCCAGCGCGACAGCTCGTGCCGGTTGGACAGCTGGAGCTTGCGCAGCACCGACGACACGTGCGTCTCGACCGTCTTGACCGAGATGAACAGCTCCTTGGCGATCTCCTTGTACGCGTAACCACGGGCGATCAGCCGGAGGACCTCCCGCTCGCGCTGGGTCAGCGAGTCGAGCTCGGGATCGATCGAGGGCGCCTCCGAGGACGCGAACGCGTCGAGGACGAACCCGGCCAGCCGCGGCGAGAAGACCGCGTCGCCCTCGGCCACCCGGCGGATCGCGTCTGTCAGCTCCTTGCCGCTGATGTTCTTGGTCACGTAGCCGCGGGCGCCGCCGCGGATCACGCCGATCACGTCCTCGGCCGCGTCGGAGACCGACAGCGCGAGGAAGCGCACCTGCGACCCGGCGCCGAGGACCCGACGCAGCACCTCCTGGCCGCCGCCTCCGGGCATGTGCACGTCGAGCAGGACCACGTCAGGCTGGAGCTCGGCGATGGCCTTGACCGCGGTCTCGACGTCCTCGGCCTCACCGACGACCTGGATCGACTCGCCCAGCTCGGCCCGGACGCCGGAGCGGAACAGCCGGTGATCATCGACGATCAGGACCCTGGTCATGACTTCTCCACCTTCATCGTCAACATCACCTCTGTGCCCTCACCCGGCTCGGTGCGCACCCTGGCGGCGCCGCCGTGGCGTTCCATTCTGCCGATGATGGACTCCCTGATGCCCATCCGGTCGAGCGGCACCGCATCCAGGTCGAACCCCTTGCCACGATCTTTCACGAAAATCGTCACTTCTTCACCCTCCACCTCCGCATAGACGGAAATGGACGAGCTTCCAGAGTATTTGGCCGCGTTGACCATCGCCTGCCGGGACGCCTTCAACGTGGCGGCGAGCTTGCCCGCCGGGTCGAGCGCGATGTCGCCCACGCAGACCACCTCGATCGGCACCCCGTGCGCGTCCTCCTCCTCGGCGGCGATCCTGCGCACGGCGGCGGCCAGCGTCGCGTCGGCGTCCTGGGCGGGCTGGTAGAGCCAGTTGCGCAGGTCGCGTTCCTGCGCGCGGGCCAGGCGGGCGACCTCGCGGGGGTCGTGCGCGACGCGCTGGATCAGCGTGAGGGTGTGCAGCACCGAGTCGTGCACCATCGCGGCCACCTCGGCCCGCTCCTCCTGCCTGATGCGCTCACGCCGTTCGAGCTGCAGTTCCTTCCACAGACCGGCGAGCCACGGCGCGGCGATGACCACGAGGCCGACGACCACGACCACCGTGAACATCAGCCCCTGGCTCACCTGCCCCAGGTCGAGCTCGCCCTGCCCGACCAGGAAGCCCACCGCGCCGATCACGACCATGGCCACGCCGAGCAGCGTGCGCACCCGGTTCCCCCGGATGCTCTTCGTCGCGCCGCTGACCCAGTTCCTGCGGCGGTCCGGGTCGGCCTGCTGCCAGAGGATGAGCGCGCCGATCCCGCCCACCGCGAACGGCAGCAGCCCGATGCCGCCCTTGGAGGCGCCGGTCAGCCAGCCGAAGGCCAGCAGCGCCATGCCGATGGCGCTGAAGGCGGCGAGCTGGCTCCAGTCACGCTGCGGCGGCTGCCCCTCGTACGGCCTGCGCGGCACGATCATCCAGAGCACCGCGTACGCCACGATGCCGACGCCGTCGACCACGCTGAGCAGCACGAAAGCCAGCCTGATCACCACCGGATCGAGCTTGAGCTGCGCCGCCAGCCCCTGGGCGACGCCGCCGAGCAGGCGCCCCTCCATGGGACGCGTCATCCGGCGGTAGGGCGTGTCGGGGCCTGGTTCGGCAAGAGTCTTCTGGTCAGCCATAACACCGTCATCGTCACACGTCGGGGACGAAATGGGCATCAGGGAACGACCCCCGGGTCGGGTCAGGGGTCTCCCGGATGCGGGCAACCGCCTCCCGGGTCCACGATGGACCCATGACAGAAGCGCCTCCGAAGCATCCGGCCGCACCGCCCGACGTGCTGCGACGCAGCAACGAGGGGCGCTTCCTCATGGGCGTGTGCGCCGGGCTCGGCCGCTACACCGGGCTCGACCCGGTGGTCTTCCGCGTGGGCTTCGGCGTGCTCCTGTTCGGCTCCGGCATCGGGCTGTTCGTGTACATCGCGGCTTTCCTGCTGATGAAGGAGCCGGACGGCAGGCCGGGCTACATCGAGCAGTGGACCAGGCGCGACTTCACCGGCGACACCGTGATGGCGCTGCTGACCGCGGTGCTCGCGTTCGGGCTCGTCGTCAACCTGGCGACGGTCTGGCTGGGGACGGGCACGCTGGTGGTCGGCGTGCTGCTGGCCGTGTCGCTGCTCGCCGCGCACGCCAACGGGGTCGACCTGCTCGCGCTGGTCCGTTCGATGCCCGAGCGGCTCAACCGCAGGCAGGCTCCGCAGCCGGTGGCGCCGCACAGACAGGACTTCTCCAGCTTCCCCGGCTCGCCGCAGCCCGCTTCCCCGGTCCGTCCCAGCCCGGTTCCCCGCCCGGAGCCGGCCCCCGCCCGCCGACCGGAACCCGCCGCGGAGCAGAGGCCGGCCGCGGAGCCGAGGCCGGTGCCGATGCCGGAACCGGCCGCGGAGCAGAAGCCGGAGCCGGAGCAGCCGGTGACCGCGGTCAACCCGGCCCTCGCTCCCGACGCCCCGCCGCTGGAGCGGCCGGCCGCCGAGACCGAACGGCCCGCCGGCGCGAGCGAGGCCCCGCCCTACCAGAACAGGCGCGAGGAGACGTACCGGGACAGGCGCGAGGAGACGCCTCGGGATCGGGGAGAGGCGTACGGCGAGACGTACGGAGAGCCGTACCAGGAGGCGCCGAGGTATCGGCCGCGGCCCAGGATCACGGCGGAGCACCCGGCCTACGGCGAGCCGTTCGCCCCGAAGGGCCCCTACCGGCCGCTGGACCCGCGCAGGCGGGAGGGCTACTCGCCCTACGACCCCACGCTGTACGGCAGGCCGACCGCCCCGCCCGTCCCCCGGCAGAAGCGTCCCAGGTCGTTCATCGGCGCCATCACCGTACTGCTGGCCACCATCATTGGAGTGATAGTCGTGGCGGTCCAAGCCAGGTCGGGCTCGGGTGTGAACCCGACCCTCGTCGGGGGCGCCGTGCTCGTCACGATCGGCGCGGGTCTGCTGGTCGCGGCCTGGTGGGGGCGCGGCGCGGGGCTGGTGGCCACGGGCACGGTCGTGGCCCTGCTGGTGGCCCTCGGGCTGACGGTCGGCGGGGTGCCGAGGAGGTTCGGCGAGTCGGTCTGGCATCCGACGTCCGCCGCGGAGGCGAGCCGAAGGTATGACGTGGGCGTCGGCGACGGCAGGCTGGATCTGTCAGAGCTCCAGCTCACGCCCGGGGCGAACCTGACCTTCAACGCGACGGTCTCGATCGGCGAGCTGACCGTGATCGTGCCTCCTTCGGCGAGGGTCGAGGTGCACGCGTCCAACAGGGTCGGCGACATCAAGGTGGACCAGTCGCTCAGGGGCGGCGTGGACGTCAGCTTCGACAAGGTGCTCGAACCGGAGACCCGGCCGGAGGGCAAGGTCCCCACCATCGTGCTCAATCTCAGGGGCGGGGTCGGCGACATGGAGGTGCGGCGTGCCGCGTGAGGTCGACAGGCCGCGCAGTGTCCACAGGACCGACTGGATGGCTTTTCTCAGCGGCGCGCTCTTCGTCGTGCTCGGCATCCTGATCCTGACCGGGGCGCTCAAAGACCCGCTGGTCCTGGTCGCGCTGGTGGTGGTCGGGCTGGGTTTCGCGGGGCTGGTGGCGATCGTGGCGCGGGTGATCCGGGGTAAGTAACTCTTGACCGGGGGAAACACGAGCGTAGCTTGGCAACTGTCCGCATTTCCCCTGCTTCTGAGGGAGGACGTATGCCTCGGATCGCTGTCACCGTCGACGGAGTCTCGTACGAGGAGGACGTCGAGCCGCGACTCCTTCTCGTCCATCTGCTGAGAGATCGGCTGGGCAAGACCGGCACCCCTGTGGGCTGCGACACCAGCAACTGCGGCGCCTGCACCGTGATGCTCGACGGCAAGAGCGTCAAGAGCTGTTCGGTCCTGGCCGTCCAGGCCGACGGCTGCGACATCGTCACCATCGAGGGCCTGGGCGCGAACGGCGTGATGCACCCGATGCAGCGGGCCTTCCACGAGGAGCACGCGCTGCAGTGCGGCTACTGCACGCCCGGCATGGTCATGGCCGCGATCGATCTGCTCAGAGACACCCCCGACCCGTCGGAGGAGGCGATCAGGCAGGGCCTGGAGGGGAACCTTTGCAGGTGCACGGGCTACTGCAACATCGTCCGCGCGGTGCGTAGGGGCGCCCAGGAGATGGGGCAGGCGGCGAGGTCGTCATGACCGAGGTGGGCAGGGCGCGCAGACGCAAGGAGGACGCCCGCCTGCTGACCGGGCGCACCCGGTGGACCGACAACCTGCAGCAGCCGGGCACCCTGCACGTGATGTTCCTGCGCAGCCCGATCGCGCACGCCAGGATCGCCCGGGTGGACGTGTCCGCGGCGCGGGGCCTGCCCGGCGTGGTGGCCGCGTTCGGCGGCCAGGACTTCGCCGAGGAGCAGGGCAGCCTGCCGTGCGCGTGGCCGGTGAGCGACGACATCGTCATCCCGGACCACCCGCCGATGGCGGTGTCGGAGGTGCGGTACGTGGGCGAGGCGGTCGCCTGCGTGGTCGCCACCGACCGCTACCGCGCGGCCGACGCCCTGGAGGCGATCGAGGTCGACTACGAGCCGCTGCCCGCCGTCCTCGACATGCACGACGCGCTGACCGAGGGCAGCCCGAAGGTGCACGACGCGGGCAACCAGGCGTTCTCCGTGAAGATCACGTCCGGCGACCTAGAGGGGGCCTTCCGCGACGCGCCCGTGGTGATCGACAGGACCTTCATCCAGCAGCGGCTGATCCCGAGCGCGATGGAGCCCCGGGCGGTCATGGCCGCGACCGACGGCGACACCTTCACGCTCTGGTCGTCCACGCAGATCCCGCACGTGCTGCGGGTGATGCTGGCGGTGGTGACCGGCATCCCCGAGCACAAGCTCCGGGTGATCGCGCCCGACGTGGGCGGCGGGTTCGGCTCGAAGCTGCAGGTCACCGCGGAAGAGGTGCTGTGCCTGCTGCTCACCCGCAGGCTCGGCAGGCCGGTCAAGTGGACGGAGTCGCGCTCCGAGGGCAACCTGACCGTGCATCACGGCCGCGACCAGATCCAGCACGTCAGGCTGGCGGCCGAGGCCGACGGGCGGATCCGCGGCCTCCAGGTGGACCTGCTGGCCGACATGGGCGCCTACCTGATGCTGGTCACGCCGGGCGTGCCGATGCTCGGCGCGTCGATGTTCAACGCCATCTACAAGATGGACGCCTACGAGTTCGCCTGCACGGGCGTGTTCACCACCAAGATGCCGACCGACGCCTACCGGGGCGCGGGCCGTCCCGAGGCGACGTACGCCATCGAGCGGATCATGGACGAGCTGGCGGCCGAGCTGGGCGTCGATCCGCTGGAGGTGCGGCGGCGCAACTGGATCAGGCACGAGGAGTTCCCCTACACCACGATCTCCGGGCTGACCTACGACTCGGGCAACTACGAGGCGGCGACGGACCGGGCGATCGCGCTGTTCGGCTACGACAAGCTGCGCGCCGAGCAGGCCGACCGGCGCGACAGGGGCGACGCGGTGCAGCTCGGCATCGGGGTGAGCACGTACACCGAGATGTGCGGGCTGGCTCCGTCCAGGCTGCTGGGCATGGCGAAGTACGGCGCGGGCGGCTGGGAGCACGGCTCGGTGCGGATGCTGCCCACCGGCAAGGTCGAGGTGATCACCGGCACCTCGCCGCACGGGCAGGGCCACGTGACGGCGTGGAGCCAGATCGCGGCCGACGCGCTGGGCGTGCCGTTCGAGGACGTCTCGGTGATCCACGGCGACACCGCGATCGCGCCCAAGGGCATGGACACCTACGGTTCGCGCTCGCTGGTCGTCGGCGGGGTCGCGGTGCTCAAGGCGTGCGAGAAGGTCCGCGACAAGGCCCGGACGCTGGCCGCGCACGTGCTGGAGTGCTCGCCGGACGACCTGGAGTTCGCCGAGGGCGCCTTCAAGGTGCGGGGCACCGAGGCGCAGCGGACCATCCAGGAGCTGGCCTACGCCGCGTTCACCGCGCACGACCTGCCCGACGGGGTGGAGCCGCGGCTGGACTCCGACGCCACGTTCGACCCCGACAACTACTCCTTCCCGCACGGCACCCACCTGTGCGCGGTGGAGGTCGACACCGAGACGGGCATGGCCAAGATCCGCTCCTACGTGGCGGTCGACGACGTGGGCAAGGTGGTCAACCCGCTGATCGTCGAGGGCCAGGTGCACGGCGGCATCGCCCAGGGGGTGGCGCAGGCGCTGTTCGAGGAGGCCGTCTACGACGCCGAGGGCAACCTGCTCACCGCCACCATGGCCGACTACCTGCTGCCGTCGGCGGCGGACCTGCCGACCTTCGTGACCGACAGGACCGAGACCCCCGCCACCAGCAACCCGCTCGGGGTCAAGGGCGTGGGCGAGGCGGGCACGATCGCCTCCACCCCGGCGGTCGTCAACGCCGTCGTGGACGCGTTGCGCCCGCACGGCATCCACGACGTCCAGATGCCGTGCACCCCCGAGCGCGTCTGGCGGGCACTGGAAGGAGCACGGCGATGATCCCGGCACAGTTCGACTACGTCCGCCCCGCCTCGCTCGCCGAGGCGTGCAGGGCGCTGGCCTCGGACGAGGACGCGAAGGTGCTCGCGGGCGGGCAGTCGCTGCTGCCGCTGCTGCGGCTGCGGCTGGCGTACCCGTCCGCGCTGGTGGACGTGGCCAGGCTGCCCGAGCTGGCCGGCGTGCACGACCGCGGCGACCACGTGTTCGTCGGCGCGATGGCGACGCACGACGAGGTGCTGCGGTCGGGCGTGGTCAACGCCGACTGCCCGCTGCTGTCGCTGGCCGTGGCCACCGTGGCCGACCCGGCGGTGCGGCACCGCGGCACGGTCGGCGGCTCGCTGGCGCACGCGGACCCGGCGGGCGACCTGCCCGCGGTGGTGCTGGCGCTGGACGGCGTCTTCGTGGCCCGGTCGGAGGAGGGCGAGCGGGAGATCCCGGCGGCCGAGTTCTTCGTCGACTACTGGGAGTCGGCGCTGCGTCCGGGCGAGATCCTGGTCGGGGTGAAGATCCCCAAGCTCGGCCCCGGCTGGGGCTTCCACTACGAGAAGTTCCACCGGACGGCGCAGTCCTGGGCGATCGTCGGGGTGGCGGCGGCGGTCAGGCGGTTCCGCCCGGCGCGATCCAACGGCGCGATCCAGGAGGCCAGGATCGGGCTGACCAACATGGGGGCGACACCGGTGCGGGCCCGGGCGGTGGAGGCCGCGCTGCGCGGCGTCGAGCTGGGCGAGCAGGTCAGGCAGGCGTGCGAGGAGGCGGACGACGGCACGACGCCGCCCGCCGACCTGCACGCCCAGCCCGACTATCGACGGCATCTGGCCAGGGTGCTGACCCATCGCGCGGTCCTCGCGGCCGCCGGATCTCCCTGACCCGGTCCGGGGCGCCCCTTCCTGGGCGCCCCGGAACCGACTTAGTGTCGTAGATATCGGGAAAAGGAGCGGATCGATGGCGATGCGGTTCGAGCACGAGTTCACAGTCCCGGTTCCGGTCGAGCAGGCCTGGGCGGTGCTGCTCGACGTCGAGCGGATCGCGCCCTGCCTGCCCGGGGCGACGATCGACCTCTTCGAGGGCGACGAGTTCACAGGCAGGATGAAGGTCAAGGTCGGGCCGATCACCGTCACCTACCGCGGCTCCGCCAGGTTCGAGGACGTCGACAAGGACGCGCACACGGTCACGATCGCGGCCGCGGGCAAGGAGTCCAGGGGGTCCGGCACGGCTTCGGCGACTGTCAGGGCGAAGCTGACGCCGGGCGACGGGTCGACGGCGGTCGCGGTGGAGACGTCGTTCACCGTGACGGGACGTCCCGCGCAGTTCGGGCGGGGGGTGATGGCCGAGGTCGGGGCGAAGCTGATCGACAGGTTCGCGGCCAACCTGGCCGAGTTGCTGGCCGAGCCGGCCCCGACGGCGGTGGTGACGCCCGCGCCGGCGCCCGCGGCGGTCGCCGCGCCCGTGGCGGAGCCCGTGCCCGCGGCGCCGTC
>NZ_JBEXUP010000208.1:0-12278 GCF_040614375.1 Nonomuraea sp. NPDC005983 | reverse complement strand
GCCAGGCCGAACCCGACCGGGCGCGCGCCCCGCCCACCAGGGACAGGTGGGCGCGGCGGGGTTCGACGCGGCGGCCGAGAACCAGGTCACACTCCCCCGCGTTCACCGGGTCCGCGACGCGGGGCAGCTGGCGCGGGTCCAGGGACGCGTCGGCGTCCATGAAGCAGACCACGTCCGCGGTGGCCGCCAGGAGCCCCGCGTGGCAGGCGGCGCCGAACCCCCGCCGGGGCTCCCGCACGACCAGCGCGCCGTACCGGGCGGCGATCAGGGCCGAGTCGTCGGTCGAACCGTTGTCCACGACGATCGGACGGTAACCGGGCGGCATCCGCCCCAGCACCCAGGGGAGCGCGGCCGCCTCGTCCAGGCAGGGCAGCACGACATCGATCATGCGGCGAACTCCTTGACGCCGTCCGCGAACCGGATCTGCGCGTGGAAACCCAGGTCGCGGGCCGCGGCGGCGGGTGAGGCGACGATGTGGCGGACGTCCCCGAGACGGTACTGGCCGGTCGTCACCGGCTGCGGGCCGCCCGTCTGGACGGCGAGGGCGGCGGCCAGGTCGCCGACCGTGTGCGGGGTGCCGCTGGCGACGTTGTACGGGGTGAGGGCGCCAGGGGTCCCCGCGTCCAGGGCCAGGACGTTGGCCCGCGCCACGTCGCGAACGTGGACGAAGTCGCGCCGCTGGCCGCCGTCCTCGAAGACCTGCGGCGGGCGGCCTGCCAGGAGGGCCGACAGGAAGATCGAGGCGACCCCGGCGTAGGGAGTGTCGCGCGGCATCCGGGGGCCGTAGACGTTGTGGTAGCGCAGGGCGACCGCGGTGCCGCCGGTCTCGCGGGCCCAGTTGGCCGCCAGGTGTTCCTGGGCGAGCTTGGTGGTGGCGTAGGCGTTGCGTGGGTCCAGGGGGGCGTCCTCGGCGATGACCGCAGGTGTCAGCACCGCGTCGCAGACCGGGCAGCGGGGGTCGAACCGGCCCGCGGCCAGGTCCGGCGCGCGCCTGGGGCCGGGACGGACGCGGCCGTGCTCCCGGCAGTCGTACGCGCCCTCCCCGTACACCACCATGGACGAGGCGAGCACCAGCCTGCCCACTCCGTGCCTGGCCATCGCGGCGAGCAGGACCGCCGTGCCGTGCACGTTGACGGACGCGTAGTCGGGCAGGTCCGCCACGTCCACCCCGAGGCCGACCTTGGCGGCTTGGTGCACCACGGCGTCCACGCCGGGCAGCAGCCGGTCGAGCGTGTCGCCGTCACGTACGTCCACGCCCGTCAGGACGTCGGCGGGCAGCACCTCGTGCTCCAGCGCCTCCGCGACGTGGCTGCCGATGAAGCCCGATGATCCGGTGAGCAACACTCGCATGCCGCCGATCCAACACCCGCCCCGGCCCCCCGGATCTTACGAACAGGGAACGGCGGGGCCTACGGCTCGCGGAGGTGGTTGACGAGGCGTTCGAGCTGGTCCGCGTAGTAGGCGCCGAACTCCGGCGAGGACGGGTCGCGGTCGGAGATCGCGCGGACGAGCTGGGGGAAGGCGATGCCCGCCGCGGCCATCGCGAACACCGCCACCAGGAACGCCTCCGGGTCGAGGTCGGCGGGGAACTCCCCTTCCTCCTGGCGACGGCGCAGGTCGGCGAGGTTGCGACGGACGTCCGCCACGAAGGCGGGGGCGAGCGGGACGTCGCCGGTCAGGCCCTGCCAGACCAGCAGCTTGCCGAAGTCGGGCTGCGTGGCGTTGAACCGCGCGTATCCGGCGACGAGCTCCCCCAGTGAAGTCGAGGGGTCGGCGAAGCCGCTCTCCTCGCGCTGCCAGCGCTCGGACAGCGCCTGGTAGAGCCCCTCCTTCCCGCCGAAGTAGTAGGAGATGAGCTGTTTGTTCACCCCGGCTCCGGCGGCGATCTCGCTGACCCGCGCCCCCGCGAAGCCCTTGGCCGCGAACTCGGCGACCGCCGCCCGCAGGATGCGGGCCTTGGTGCGCTCGGGGTCGCGCTGCCTCTCCTCTGGCGCTCGTCTCATGCCCGGGAGTCTATCATCCATCCGGATGGTTGACAGAATCATCCGAATGGATGATAGTCGAGGCATGACTGAGCACATCGCGATCATCGGCGGCGGAGTCGGCGGACTCTGCCTGGCCCAGGGCCTGCGCAAGGCGGGCAAGCACGTCACCGTCCACGAGCGTGACCGCACCCCGACCGACCGGCTCCAGGGCTACCGGGTGCACATCGACCCCAACGGAGCCCGCGCGCTGCACGACTGCCTGCCTCCCGACCTGTGGCAGGCGTTTCTCGACACGACCGGGCACGGCGGGCAGGACTTCGGGTTCCTGACCGAGCAGCTTCGCCCGCTCGCCCTGATCGAGGCGGCCGAGGCGAGCGACCCGACCGGCGACCACCACTCGGTCAGCCGCATCACGCTCAGGCAGGTGCTGCTCTCGGGGCTCGACGAGGTGGTGCGGTTCGGCAGGACGTACGAGCGCTACGAACGCCTGCCCGACGGCCGGGTGGAGCTGTTCTTCGCCGACGGCTCCAGGGAGACGGCCGACATCGTGGTGGCCGCGGACGGCGGCAACTCGCGGGTGCGCGCCCAGTACCTGCCGCACGCCCAGCGCGTCGACACCGGCATCATCACCGTCGCGGGCAAGTTCCCGCTCACGGACGAGACCAGGAAGCTGATCTCGCCCCGGCTGTCAGACGGCCCGAACAGCATCATCCCGCCCACCGGCATGGGCATGTTCTGCGCGCCGCACGACCTGAGCGACGGCGCGCGCTCGCAAACCCCGGAGGCGCGGGTGGCGGGACCCGGGCCGGCCACGGAGCGTCCGGGCGCACGGACGGCGACGGGCATCGGGGTGACAGAGCAGGCGGGCGCGCTCATGGACAACGCCGCCAGCTACGTGCTGTGGGCGCTGGGCGCCGCGAAGGAGCGCTTCCCGTCCGACATTTCGGAAATGTCAGGCGCGCAGCTCAAGGCCGCCGTGGCCCGCATGATCGAGTCCTGGCACCCCGACCTCCGCACGATGGTCGACCTGACGGACCCCGACACGGTCTCGCTGCTGCCGATCCGCACCTCGGTGCCGATCGGCCCGTGGCAGGCCACCAACATCACGCTGCTCGGCGACGCCATCCACAGCATGACCCCGATGCGCGGCGTCGGCGCCAACACCGCGCTGCGCGACGCCCGGCTGCTCTGCCAGGCGCTGACCAGCGGGCAGGACCCGGTCGAGGCCATCGCGGGCTACGAGGCGCGGATGCGCGAGTACGGCTTCGCCGCCGTCCGCGACTCGCTGAAGGCCGCCGAGCAGTTCATCGGCGAGGGCAGGGTGGCCAGGCTGGGGTTCAAAACGTTCCTGCGCACGGTCCAGCACTTCCCGTCGCTGAAGGCGAGGGTGTTCGCATAGGAGTAGAGAATGGGGCGGAAGCCGCGCGTATCGGTGGAGGGTGGATGCGGGTCGGGATTCTGGGGCCGCTCCAGGTGGCCGGGGCCGCGGTCGGCGGCGCGCGGGTGCGGGCGCTGCTGGTGCGGCTGGCCCTCGACCCCGGCAGGGTGGTGACCGCCGACCGGCTGATCGAGGACCTGTGGCCGGGCGAGCCGCCCGCGCATCCGATGGCGGCGTTGCAGTCGCTGGTGTCGCGGGCGAGGCGGGAGGCGCCGGGCCTGATCGCGTCCCATCCGGCCGGGTACCTGCTCGACGTGCCCGCCGGTGAGGTGGACGCGATCGCGTTCGAGCGGCTCGCACGCGCCGGACATGCGGGGGCCGCGCTGGAGCTGTGGCGGGGAGCGGCGCTCGCCGACGCCGCCGACCTGCCGTTCTCACGGGCCCCGGCCGCGCGGCTGGAGGAGCTGCGGCTGACGGCGCTGGAGGCGCGCGTCGCCGCCGGGCTGGAGCGCGGCGGCGACATGGTGGCGGAGCTGGAGGAGCTGGTCGCCGCGCACCGGCTGCGGGAGCCGTTCCACGCGTTGCTGATGCGGGCGCTGGTGGCGGGCGGGCGGCGGGGCGAGGCGCTGGAGGTGTTCGAGCGGATCAGGGCCGCGCTGGCCGACGAGCTGGGCGTCGATCCTGGCGCCCGGCTGAGGGACGCGCACCTGGCGGCGCTGCGCGACCCGGAACCGAGGACCAACCTGCCCGCCCAGGTCACCAGCTTCGTGGGACGTTCGCAGGACGTCTCCCGACTTCGCGGACTGCTGGAAAAGGTACGTCTCGTCACCCTCGTCGGCCCGGGCGGTGCCGGGAAGACGCGCCTGGCCATCGAACTGGCGACGATCCTCGCGCGGCGCGACCCGGCAGGGCCGCCGACGGCGGAACCCCTCGGAGGCGGGCGAGGGGCCGCCGGGTTCGACAGGATCTGGCTGGTGGAGCTGGCCGCGGCGGCCGAGGTGCGGACGGCCGTCGAGGGCGTGCTGCGGGCGACCTCCACGGCCCCCGAGCTGTGGGCGGCCGACCTGGTGGGGGCGCTGCGCGGTACGTCCCCGCTGATCGTCCTGGACAACTGCGAGCACGTCGTCGAGGACGCCGCGCGGGTGACGCGGTGGCTGCTCGCCGAGGTTCCCGGGTTGAAGATCGTCGCGACCAGCCGGGAACCTCTGGACATCCCCGGCGAGACGCTGCACCCGGTGCTGCCGCTGCCCGAGGCCCCCGCTGTCGAGCTGTTCCGTGACAGGGCCGCCGCCGCCCGTCCCGACCTGCGGGTGGACCCCACTCAGGCGGCGCGGATCTGCCGTGAGCTCGACGGCGTCCCGCTCGCGATCGAGCTGGCCGCCGCCAGGCTGCGCACGATGTCCGTGGGCATGCTGGTGGAGCAGCTCGGTGACCGGCTGGCCTTCCGCGGCGGACGCACGTCCGAGCCGCGCCACCGCACGCTCCGCGCGGTCATCGACTGGAGCTGGAACCTGCTCTCGGAGCCGGAGCGGACCCTGCTGCGCGGGCTGACCGTCTTCTCCGGCGGCGCGAGCGCGGAGGCGATCGCCCGGGTCTGCGGCGGCGCCCCCGACCTGCTCGCGTCCCTGGTCGACAAGTCGCTCATCGCCGTCTCCGGCGACCGCTACACGATGCTGGAGACCATCAGGCAGTACGCCACCGGCGACCTGCGTCGCCACGGCCGAGGAGCTGCTCACCCCCGCCCTGGACGGCTTCCGGCAGACCGGCGACCGCTGGGGCCATGGGTTCGCGCTCTACTGGCTGTCGCTCGCCGCCGAGAACCGGGGCGACTTCCCTGGCGCGCTCGCGCTGGCGGAGGAGTCGGAGCGGGTCACGCGGGAGCTTACCGGTCTGGAGTCGCCCAACGGGCCGATCATGTTCCTGGTGCGGCTCGGCCAGCTCAGGGCCAGGACGGCCGACCTGGCAGGGTCCGCCGCCGTCCTGGGGCTGGCCTGGGAGACGGCGCTGCGGGCCGAGGACCAGCTGGGGCTGGCCCGGGTCCTGCACGCCCGCGCGGAGCTGGCCAGGCGCTCCGGCCGCCCGGACGAGGCCGCCCGGCTGCTCGACCGCGCCCTGGCCATGGACGTCCAGGCCCCCGCCCAGTTCAGGGCGTTCATGAACGTGGAGCTGGCCCGTGTCGCCGACCCCGTGGAGCCGTCGCGCCGGGCGCTGGAACTCATGGAGACGTGCCCCGACAGGACTGCCCGCGCCACCGTCCTGGAAGGCGTCGCCGAGCACCGCGAGCCGCTCCTGGCGGCCGAGCTGATCGGCGCGGCCCGGGTGCTGCGCGGGATCACCGGCTCGGCCGACCCGTTCGTGCGGGCGCTGGCCGAGCGGTGCCGGGCCGAGCTGGGCGCGGAGCGTTACCGCGACGCCCTGGCCAGGGGCGCGTCGATGCCGAACCCCGAGAGGTACGCGCTGAGCCCGCTCTCGTCCCCGTGATAGCCGATGTAGCCGTCGGGACGCACCAGCATGACGCCCTCCTGGCCGGGGAGCGGCGGATGGACCACGATCGCGTCGCCGTACTCCCGGCCGGTGTCGGCGAGCAGCAGGAAGTGGGTGCCGCGCTGCGCCTCGAAGAGCGCGCCGAGGCGTTCGCCGCCGCGCTCGCCGACCGACAGCGGGCTGCCGAGGTAGGCCAGGTCGAGCTGGTTGGTGTCGTGGCCCCGCCAGTGCTCGCGGTCGCGGTACAGCCGGGTGCTGAGGCCCAGCACGTGCTCGGCCACCGCCATCCGCTCGTCCTCATAGGTGTCGATCAGCGCCGCCGATCCGCCGGCGAGCTTCCAGCCGAGGTTGTAGGCGTCCTGGACCCCGGTGTTGAGCCCCTGGCCCCCGGCGGGTGAGTGGACGTGCGCGGCGTCACCGGCGAGGAACACCCTGCCGACGCGGAACCGCTCGGCCATCCTGATGTTGACCCGGTACTCGGAGCGCCAGACGATCTCGTCCAGCCTGACATGCGGCGCGCGGGCGGCCACGACGGCGGCCAGGTCGTCCTCCCCCGTGTACGGGGCGACGAGCTGGAACACGTCCGTCCCCGGCAGCGGGCAGAGGCCGAAGTGCATCGTCCCGGCGGCGGCGTCGCCCCAGACGTGCCAGTGCTCCCGGTCCAGGTCGCCGGTCTCGACGTCGGCGAGCAGCATCCGCTCACTCTCGTACGTCTCGCCCGCGAAGCCGACGCCGAGCCGCTTGCGCACGGAGCTGCGCCCGCCGTCGGCGCCGACCAGGTAGGCGCAGCGGACCGTCTCGCCGCTGCCGAGTGTGGCGGTCACGCCGTCGGCGTCCTGCTCGACCCCGGTCACCTCGACGCCGAGCTCGACCCGGTGGCCCAGCTCGGCCAGCCGGTCGCGGAGGATCCGCTCGGTGCGCCACTGCGGCTGCATGACCAGGTTCGGGTACGGGACGCCGTCGGAGGGCTCCCGCGGTTCGTCCATCCGCCCCTCCCAGACGACCTGGTCGCCCTGGTAGGACCTGATGGGCGGGTAGCCGCCGCCGGTGGCGAGGATCTCGCCGATGACGCCGAGGTCGTCGAAGACCTCCAGCGTGCGCGGTTGCAGGCCCTTGCCGCGCACGCCGGTCGGGTGGGTGTTCGCCCTCTCCACGATGCGCAGGTCCACGCCACGGCGGGCCAGCTCGATGGCCAGGGTCAGTCCCGTCGGCCCGGAGCCGACGATAAGTACGTGTGTCATGGCCCCGACGATGCGCCGCCCCGCTGCCAGTTCTCTGTCACCGCTGCCGACCGGCCGCGATGGCAAGCTTCCGTCCGGCTGGAGAATGCGCCAGGGTGGGGGCAGGTTCCACCGCGACATGAGGAGACACGTGGCCGAGCCAGGCACGCTCGATACCAAGGGCAGCGACTTCGCCCGACTAGCTCACAAGATTGCCGACGCCGGTCTCCTGAACCGGCGTCCTGTGTATTACGCGGTGCGACTGAGCCTCGCCGTCACGGCCTACCTCGGCGGCTGGGCGCTGTTCTGGTGGCTCGGCGACTCGTGGTGGCAGCTCCTGGTCGCCGCGCTGCTCGCGGTGGTCTTCGCGCAATTCGGGTTCGTCGCGCACGACCTGGGCCACCGGCAGGTCTTCAGGACGCGCCGGCCGAGCGACGTCGCCGGGCTGCTCATCGGCAACCTCGGCATCGGCCTCGGCTGGGGGTGGTGGAACACCAAGCACAACCGCCACCACGCCAACCCCAACCACGAGGACCATGATCCGGACGTGTCACCGGCCGTGATCGTCTGGTCGGACGAGCAGGTCGCCAAAAGTCAGGGGTTGCCCAGGTTCGTCGCCAGATGGCAGGGGATCCTGTTCTTCCCGCTGCTGACCCTGGAGGGGTGGCACCTGCACGTCGCCAGCGTCAAGGCGCTGCTGAAGCCGTCGGCCAGGCGCCGCGGCCTGGAGGCGGCGCTGCTGGCGGCCCACTTCGCGGCCTACTTCGGGGTGATCTTCGCCACGCTGCCGCTCGGCAAGGCCCTGGTGTTCCTCCTGGTGCACCAGGGGCTGTTCGGCGTCTATCTCGGCAGCACGTTCGCGCCCAACCACAAGGGCATGCCGATCCTCACCAAGGACCACAAGCTCGACTTCCTACGCAAGCAGGTGCTGACGTCGCGCAACGTCAGAGGCAACCTGTTCATGGACGTCGCGCTCGGCCAGCTCAACTACCAGATCGAGCACCACCTGTTCCCCAACATGCCCGCGCCGAACCTGCGCCGGGCGCAGCCGATCGTCCGGCAGTACTGCGCGGACCTGGGCGTCAGCTATCTGGAGACCGGGCTGCTCAGCTCGTACGGGCAGGCGCTGCGGCACCTGCACGAGGTCGGCGCGCAGCTGCGCTGACCGGCTCGGGGGTGGGCGCGACCCCGCCCCCTCATCCCTCCAGGCCGGCACGCCGTCGCAGGTCGTCGCGGCGGCGTTCCAGCTCGGCGATCAGCCCCTGCTGCTCGTCGGCCATACCGATCAGGGCGCCGATCTCGGTCTGGTCGGTCGCCCCCATGTCGCCGATCTGGTCACGGAGCTCCTTGTTCTCGGCCTTCAGCCGCACCAGGTCGGCTTCGACCTGCTGGAGCTCATCCTCAACACTCATCTCCTTTCTTTACCCGCAAAGGCCGCGTCCGCACTCGATTCCGGGCGTGGCGCTCTGGCGTCCACAATGGGGGCCATGCGTAGGTTGCAGGCCACGACGTTGGTGTCGCTCGCGGCGGCCGCCCTGACCCTGGGCGGCACGCTCGCGATGTGGCTGCTGGTCACGCCCGGCACGCAGCCGGGCATCCCGGACGTGGTGCTGCCGCTGGTCGGTTGCGCGGCGCTGATGGCGCGACTGAGGTACCCGGTGGCGGTGCTCATCGTCGTGTCGGTGACCGTCGCGTTCTACTACCCCTACGCGCACCTGGACGGGCCGATGATCGTGCTCCCGCTCGTCGCCCTCTACACCGCGGCCGACCAGGGGCATCTCATCGCCGCCAGCGTCACGGGCGCGGTCTCGGTGATGGGCATGGGGTGGGGCGAGACGACCGAGGTCAGGCACGTCGACAACACGCTGTTCATGATGATCACGGGCTGGGTGGTGGCCGCCATCGCGTTCGGCGGCGTCACCCGCAACCGCCGCGCCTACCTCCAGGAGGCCCAGCAGCGCGCGCTCGACGCCGAGCACTCCAAGGAGGAGGAGGCCAGGCGGCGCGAGAGCGAGGAGCGGCTGCGCATCGCCAGGGAGCTGCACGACGTCCTCGGGCACAACATCTCCATGATCAACGTGCAGGCCGCGGCGGCGCTGCACGGCCTGAAGAAGCGGCCCGAGGACGCCGAGGCGGCGCTCAGGACGATCAAGGACACCAGCAAGGAGACGCTGCGCGAGCTGCGCACCACGCTGGGCATGCTGCGCCAGGTCGACGAGGACGCGCCCACCGCGCCCGCCGACCGGCTGGCCCAGGTCGACGCGCTGGTCGCCACGACCGGCCTGACCGTGCGGACCGAGCTGTCGGGCTCGCTCGACCAGGTCCCCACCGAGGTGGACCTGGCCGCGACCAGGATCATCCGCGAGGCGCTGACGAACGTGTCACGGCACTCCGGCACCTCGCATGCCACGCTGACGATCGACCGCAAGCCCGGACAGCTCGTGATCCGCGTGGAGGATGATGGTCCGGGAGCCTCGTACACCGAGGGCAGCGGGTTCGGGCTGCAGGGCATGCGCGAACGCGCCATCGCGCTCGGCGGCACCCTCCAGGCGGGCCCCCGACCGGAGGGCGGCTTCCAGGTCGTGGCCGACCTCCCTCTGACCGCAACGCCATGACCCGCACCTCCCGCCCCCGCCCCCGCCCCCTGACCGCAGCACGTCCGATCGGAGCACGATGATCCGCACACTCCTCGCCGACGACCAGACCCTCGTGCGGGCCGGGTTCCGTTCGATCCTGAGCGACGAGGACGACATCGAGGTGGTCGCCGAGGCCGCCAACGGCGACGAGGCGGTGGTGCGGACCCGTGACCTCCGCCCCGACGTGGTCCTCATGGACATCCGGATGCCCGGCACGGACGGCCTGGAGGCGACCCGCCAGATCGTCACCGACCCCCGCCTGGACGGGGTCCGAGTGATCATCCTGACCACGTTCGACCTCGACGACTACGTCTACGGCGCGCTCAGGTCGGGCGCGAGCGGCTTCCTCGTCAAGGACACCGAGCCCGCCGAGCTGATCCACGCCGTCAGGGTGGTGGCCAGGGGCGACGCGCTGATCGCGCCCTCGATCACCAGGCGGCTGATCGCCGAGTTCGCCGGCCGGGTGAAGCGTCCGGAGCCGGGCCCCGAGCTGAACGCGCTGACCGACCGCGAGCGCGAGGTCATGACGCTGGTCGCGGCCGGCCTGTCGAACGACGAGATCGCCGCCCGCCTGGTGCTCAGCCCGGCCACCGCGAAGACGCACGTCAGCCGCATCATGACCAAGCTGGGCACGCGTGACAGGGCGCAGCTCGTGGTGCTCGCCTACGAGGCCGGCATGATCACCCCGGGCTGGCTCACCCCCTGAGGGCCACCAGCACCCCGGGCTCTTTACTCCCTGGGTAGTACGGTCGGCGGCGGATCCGTCCACGGGATGTACGGCACGTGCATGCTGGAGCATGACGCGCCGGAGTGGGCCGTTACCGCATGCTTCTCGGCATGGACACCGTCGACCTCGCCCGCCTGCAGTTCGCGCTCACCGCGGGCGCGCACTTCCTCTTCGTGGCCCTGACTCTCGGGCTGGCGACGCTCGTCGCGGTCGTCCAGACCTGGGCGACGCTCACGCGCAGCCCCGTCCACGAGCGGATGACCCGGTTCTGGGGCCAGCTTTACATCATCAACTACGCGATGGGCATCGTCACCGGGCTGGTGATGGAGTTCCAGCTCGGACTGTCGTGGAGCGGGCTGACGGAGTTCGCCGGCAACGTGTTCGGGGCGTCGCTGGCGATCGAGACGCTGGTGGCGTTCTTCGTCGAGTCGACGTTCCTCGGGCTGTGGATCTTCGGCTGGAACCGGCTGAACCGCTGGGCGCACCTGGGGCTGATCTGGGTCGTCACCCTCACGGCCTACGCCTCGGCGTTCTGGATCCTCGTCTCCAACGGCTTCCTGCAGAACCCGGTCGGCCACCGGCTCGTGAACGGCGCGCTCGAACTGGCCGACTTCGGCGCGTTGGTGGCCAACCCGGCCGCCCTGGTGGCCTTCGGGCACGTCATCGGCGGGGCGATGGTCACGGGCGGCTTCTTCATGGCCGGGGTGAGCGCCTACCACCTGGCCAAGCGCACCGCCGAGCAGGAGTTCTTCCGCAAGTCGCTGCGGATCGGGGTCGGTGTGGCGCTGCCCGCGACCCTGTTCACCGCGACGTTCGGCGGGTTCGGCTTCGAGACCCTGCAACCGACCAAGGCGGCCGCGTGGTCGGGCGACGCCCGGCAACTGGCCGAGGCTCAGGCGCGGATGGTGGCCGAGCACGGGCCCGGCGACTAC
This sequence comes from Nonomuraea sp. NPDC005983, assembly GCF_040614375.1. NCBI lineage: Bacteria > Bacillati > Actinomycetota > Actinomycetes > Streptosporangiales > Streptosporangiaceae > Nonomuraea > Nonomuraea sp. NPDC005983. The sequence continues at coordinate 916 of NZ_JBEXUP010000208.1, read as the reverse complement.
CTGCCGCCGGTGGGCTGGGTACAGGGCGCGGCCCTCACCATGATGATCCTGTTCGCGCTGCTGTTCTTCTGCGGCGGGCTGAGCTTCGTGCTGATGCTGATCCGCCCGGCCGTGCGCAGCTTCCGGCCGTGGCACTGGCTGCTGGTCGCGCTGATCCCCGTCCCGTTCGTGACCATGCTCGCCGGGTGGGTCTTCCGCGAGCTGGGACGCCAGCCGTGGGCGGTGTACGGGCTGCTGAAGACGTCCGAGGCGATGTCGCCGGTGACGCACGCGCAGATCACCTTCTCGCTGACCGCGTTCGTGACGGTGTTCGCAGTGCTGATCCTGATCAACTACTGGCTGCTGGCCCGTACGGCCCGGCGCGGGCCGGAGGCCGTCGCCCTGGGCGGCGGCGAGCGCCAGGCCGAGACCGCCCCCGCCCTGACCTTCTGAGGAGCCGACATGGAGATCTTCATCCTGGCCTTCTTCGCGCTCGGCTACCTCGTGCTGGCCGGGGCCGACCTCGGCGTCGGCATGCTGCTGCCGTACCTGGGGCGCTCGCCCGGCGAGCGGCGCGAGGTGATCGCCGCGATCGCGCCGTTCTTCCTCGGCAACGAGGTGTGGCTGGTGGCGACGGCGGGCGTGCTCGCCGGGCTCTTCCCCGAGCTGGAGAGCGAGCTGCTGAGCGGGAACTACTCGGTGATCGTGGCGCTGCTCGTGGCGTGGGTCGTCCGCGACATGGGGCTGTGGCTGCGCGGGCGGGTGCCCGCGGCCGCCTGGCAGCGCTGTTGCGACGGCGCCGTGGTCGCCGGGAGCTGGGGGCTGGCGTTGAGCTGGGGGTCGCTGCTCAGCGACGTCCTGGTCGGCATCGACGGGCCGATGTCGCTGCTGGCCGCGCTGGCGGTGGCCACGCTGTTCGCCGCGCACGGGCTGGCCT